>CAYVVX010000449.1:0-3065 GCA_964455315.1 uncultured Planctomycetales bacterium
CATCGGGCATGCCAAGAGCATCTGCCTGAACTTCGGGCTGGGCATCGAGTACGGCGGGCGCACCCACCTGCGCTTCGACGACACCAACCCCACCAGGGAGGAGCAGGAGTACGTCGACTCGATCATGGCCGACGTGCGCTGGCTGGGTTTTGACTGGGGCGAGCACCCGTACTATGCCTCGGATTACTTCCAGCAGCTCTACGACTGGGCGGTGCTGCTGATCAAGGCGGGCAAGGCGTACGTGTGCGACCTGACCGGCGATGAGATCCGCGAGCATCGCGGCACGCTGACCGCGCCGGGCCGGGAGAGCCCCCACCGCAACCGCGGCGTCGAGGAGAACCTGGATCTGTTCGGGCGCATGAAGGCCGGCGAATTCCCCGACGGCTCGCGGACGCTGCGGGCCAGGATCGACATGGCGTCGCCCAACCTGAACCTGCGCGACCCGGTCATGTACCGGATTCTCAAGGCGCATCACCACCGCACCGGCGATGCCTGGTGCATCTACGCCATGTATGACTGGGCCCACGGGCAGAGTGACTGGATCGAGGGCATCACCCACTCGATCTGTACGCTGGAATTCGAGAACCATCGCCCGCTGTACGAGTGGTTCATCCGCTCGATCGTTGAGGCCGGCGGGAGCGTGCCGGGCGTGCCTTACACGCCGCAGCAGATCGAGTTCGCCCGGCTGGAGCTGACCTACACGGTGATGAGCAAGCGGAAGCTGCTGGAGCTGGTCCGCGAGAAGCGGGTCAGCGGCTGGGACGATCCGCGCATGCCGACCCTCTGCGGGCTGCGCCGCCGGGGCTTCACGCCGGAGGCGATCCGCGAGTTCTGCAAGCGCATCGGCGTGGCCAAGTTCAATTCTACCATCGACGTGGCCGTGCTGGAGAACTGCGTCCGCGATCACCTCAACCGCACGGCGCCGCGGGTGATGGGCGTGCTCAAACCGCTCAGGGTGGTCATCGAGAACTACCCGGAGGGACAGGTCGAGCAGCTCGACGCGATCAACAATCCCGAGGATCCCGCGGCCGGCACGCGGCAGGTGCCCTTCTCGCGGGTGATCTACATCGAGCAGGACGATTTTCGCGAGGAGCCGCCGCCGAAGTACTTCCGGCTGTCGCCGGGGCGCGAGGTGCGGCTGCGCTACGCCTACTTCCTGACCTGCCGCGAAGCGGTCAAGAACGATCGCGGCGAGGTGATCGAGCTGCGCTGCACCTACGACCCGGCCACGCGCGGCGGCGACGCGCCCGACGGCCGCAAGGTCAAGGCGACGCTGCACTGGGTCGCCGCCGAGCAGTCCATCGCGGCGGAGGTGCGGCTGTACGATCACCTGTTCAAGACGCCCGACCCGTCGGATGTTCCGGAAGGAGCCGACTGGCGCGACAACCTGAACCCCGGCTCGCTGGAGGTGCTCCCCGCCGCCCGGTTGGAGCCGAGCGTGGCCGGCGCCGCGGCGGGCACGCGCTACCAGTTCGAGCGGCACGGGTACTTCTGCGTGGACCCGGATTCGGCGGGCGACCGGCTGGTATTCAATCGGACGGTGACGTTGAAGGATACGTGGGCGAAGATTGAGAAGAAGCAGTAAGCGTTGCGTCTGAAACGCCGGTCGCGCTATCGCGTAAGGACTGCTGTCCGCGTTCCCTCGCAGGGTGGGCCATTGGGCACGGCCCACCCTGCGATTCTGATTGGCTCAACTCCTCTTCCGCGGCTACAGTCTCCGTGGCCGATTCCTCTCGGAACAAGGAGATGCCCATGCGTACCGCCCGCTCTCTCATCGCGTTCAGCTCAACATCGCTCCTGCTGAGTCTCATCACTCCGCCGGTATTTTCGCAGGAGAAATCCGCCGATCTCGAGCGGCTGGAGAAGTCGCCGCGGCATCATGAATGGGTGGAGATCAAGTCCAGGGGCGACCGCGTGGTGCGGGCGTTCCTGGTGTTCCCGGAGGTGGATCGGCCGGTCCCCGGCGTGCTGGTGATCCATGAGAACCGCGGGCTGAACGACTGGGCCCGCTCGGCGGCCGACCAGGTGGCCGAGGCGGGGTATGTGGCCCTGGCGCCGGACCTGCTCAGCGGGACCGGGCCCGACAAGGGCGGGACGGAGAGTTTCCCGTCGAGCGACGCGGCCCGCGAGGGGATCTACAAGCTTCCACCGGAGCAGGTGCTGGCGGACCTGGACGCCTGCGCCGAGTACCTGCGCAAGCTGGACGCGACCAGTGACGCGGTGGCGGTCAGCGGGTTCTGCTGGGGCGGGGCCCAGAGCTTCAGCTACGCAACCCACAATCCGAAGCTGGCGGCGGCGTTCGTCTTCTACGGGACGCCGCCGGAGCCGGAGGCGATGCGGAAGATCAAGGCCCCGGTCTACGGCTTCTACGGCGGCAACGACTTCCGCGTCACCGGCACGGTGGAGAAGGCCAGGGAGCAGATGAGCAAGCTGGAGAAGACCTACGAGCCGGTGGTGTACAAGGAAGCGGGCCACGGCTTCATGCGCGCCGGCGAGGCCCCCGATGCAAAGGAGCCGGACCGCAAGGCCCAGGCGGAGGCGTGGAAGCGGTGGAAGGAACTCTTGAAGGAGATCGAGAAAGACGAGGCAGATCGGCGCGGCGATGCGGAGAAGTAGACAGCAGGAAGAAGGTCGGGGACAGTAGGGGATGTCCGGGCGGATCGGTCACTGAACGCCGTGAGTCTGCGCCAATTGAGAGCCGCGGCGCGGCACCGCCCGAGGAGGCAGGATCCATGCCCGCCTGGCTGAACAACTGGCTGCTGCGTCACCAGCACCCCGTCTCCCTCGGGCTGCACCTGGTGGGGATTCCGCTGACCATCGCCGCGCTGATACTGGGCGGGGTCCAACTTGCCGACGCGCGCTGGGATCTCTGGTGGCGGCCGGCCGGGCTGTTTGTTCTCGGCTACCTGCTGCAATGGATCGGCCACCTCATCGAGGGCAACGACATGGGCGAGTTGATCCTGATCAAGCGGTGGCGGGGCAAGCCGTACACGACGATTTCACCGCGCTATGCAGCCCGCGCCGACACGCGCGGCGGCCCCCTGTCCGATAACAGCCCCGACTGA
>CAYVVX010000449.1:3075-5024 GCA_964455315.1 uncultured Planctomycetales bacterium
GTCCGCCACCGGGCGGGAACCGGCCGCAACGGCTGGTTGGTTCCTCCTTCGTCATGGGGTATCCTCTGCACAATCGCGCGGCCGGGTCCGATGATACCTTCGGCGATGGAGCGCTCATCGCCCCCTGGGTCCGCAAGTAGGGTCGCCGAGGAATCGCATGTCATCATCATCCGCCATTCGTTCACCGGCTTACTGGGTCGGGTCGGCGCTGTTCCTGCTTTCGGGCAGCACCGGGCTGATCTACGAGGTCATCTGGTTCAAGCGGTTTGCCCACGTGTGGGGCAGTTCGACGCTGGCCATGGCCTCGGTGGTGGGGGCGTTCCTGCTGGGGCTGGGCGTCGGGGCCCACCTGATCGGGCGTTATGCGGACCGGCTGGCCAAACCGCTGCGCTGGTACGGTTTCTGCGAGATCGGCGTCGGCGTCCTGGCGTTGATCATCCCCTTCGAACTGTTCGGGCTGGGCGGCATCGCCGCACCGCTGTATCCGATCCTCCGCGACCACGCCATCCTGCATTACCTGGTCCGCTTCGTCCTCACCTTCCTGGTCATCGGCCCCCCGTGCGTGCTGATGGGCGGAACCCTCCCGCTGCTGATCAAGCAGTTCACACCGCCGGGCTCTCCGCTGCGCGATTCCACCGGCTGGCTCTATGCGATCAACACCTTCGGTGCCGCCACCGGCTGTTACCTGGCCGGGTTCCACCTGCTGCCCTCGATCGGCCTGCAGGCCAGCAACTACCTGACCGCGGGACTCAACCTGGCCATCGGTGTCGCCGCGCTGGCGGTCTCGTCGTGGATCGCGCCGCTGCCGACCGAGGCGATCGCGCCGCCGGCGCCGCCTGATACCGGCAAGCAGCCGCGGCCGGTAGCCGCCGGCGCCGCCTCCAAATCGGTCCTCGCCGAGGCCCTGGCCGCACCGGCGCCGCCGCTGCCCAGCGACCGGCGGCTGAAGCTGCTGTACCTCTCGGTGCTGCTGTCGGGGCTGGCCGCCCTGGTTCTTCAACTGGTCTGGGCCCGGCAGTTGGCCCTGATCCTGGGCCCGGCCACCTACAGCTTCACCGCGGTGCTGTTCGTCATTCTGGTGGGTATCGCCGTGGGCAGCCTGATGTTCCGGGTCTGGGCGGCCCGCGACATCAGCCTTCAGAAGACCCTGATGGTGGCGATCTTCGCGCTGCTGATCGGCACCGCCCTGGGGCAACTGCTGGTCATCCCGCTCACCTACATGATGGGCCCCGCCAAGGACTTCCGCGGCGCGCCGTTCATCAACGGGGTCATCTGCGTCGCGGCCGGCGGAGCCATCGAGTTGATTCCCGCGCTGGCCATGGGCTTCCTGTTCCCCATGTTCGTGCACATCACCCGGATGGGCGCCCGCCAGGCCGGTCGTGCGGTGGGCAACGTTTACGCGTGGAACACCGCGGGGACGATCCTCGGGGCGACGCTGACCTCGGCGCTGCTCATTCCGGTGCTGGGGCTGACCGGCGCGGTGGCGGCGGCCATGGTGCTGTACGTGGCGGCGCTGCTGATCGTGTTTCCGTATCAGCGGGCGACCGACTACCTCGCCGCCGGCGCCACGGCGGCGCTGTCGCTGCCGTTCGTGTTCGTCGCGGCTCTGCCGCACGATCCGATGATCACCAACAGCGGCATGTACCTCTACGGGTACGCACCCCCGTGGGAGGTCTACCGGCTGATCAAGCCGCTGCATCACGCGGTCGGTTCGATGTGCAGCGTGTTCGTGGCGGAGAAGACCACCAACGGCTCCGTGCTGCTTCGGGTGGACGGCAAAATGGACGCCAGCAGCGTCGAGGACATGAACATGCAGTTGGGCTCGGCGTACTACGCCCGCTTTCTGAAGCCGGACGCGAAGAACGTCTTCGTGATCGGCTTCGGCAGCGGCGCCACCGCCGGGGCCAGCGTGCTTTTTCCCGATACCCGGGTGACCTGCTGCGAGATCG
>CAYVVX010000450.1:0-5015 GCA_964455315.1 uncultured Planctomycetales bacterium
GATTCCACCGGCGGCGCCCGGCTCGACTACCCGGTACTCTTTCAGACCGCCGGTACCTACCGCGTCTGGGTGCGGGCCCAGTCCACCGGGACGGAGGACAACGGGATCCACGTCGGCGTGGACGGAACGACCGCCGCCGCCGGCATGCGCATCCAGTGGTGCGGCGGAGGATGGCTCTGGACCAACGCCCAGCGCGACAGCGGCGGCACCGCCTGCGGAGTCAACGGCACCATCAGCATCAACATCCCCACGCCGGGCCTGCACGTGATCAGCTTCCACCAGCGCGAGGACGGCTGCGAGTTCGATCGCTTCATCCTGACCACCAGCACGAGCTACGTGCCCTCCGGCGTCGGGCCGCCTGAGTCACCCCGGGACCAGCAGGGAACCACCGTGGGGATCGCCGGGGAGAACTTCCTCATCAATGGTCAACTGAGCTACTCCGACCTCCCCGCCAGCCCCGCATCGATGCACGGGCTGCTGTTCAATGTCCGCGCCGTCAACGCGACCTTTGACGACCTGGCCCTGGGCGCCGGCGGACTGCCCGCGGGCTTTCTGAACGACAACGGCACACATGCCGACAACAATTTCGCCGGCTACGGCGCCTGGAACCCGTCGGCCAACACCGACCGTTTCATCGCCGCTCTGCCGTCCTGGCGGGCCAAAGGCGTTCTGGCGGTCACGCTCAACTTCCAGGGCGGCTGCAGTTGCACGCGCCACAACCCCGGCGCCGGCATCGTGCTCGCCGGCGACAACCAGACGCCCGACAACAATCCCTTCGGTGTGAACGGCGTTCCCATTCGTGCCGATTACCTCGACCGGCTCGGCCGGTGCATCGATGCCCTCGACGCCAACGGCATGGTCTGCATCCTGGGGCTCTTCTACTTCGGCCAGGACCAGCGCATCTCCACCGCCAACGACAGCCAGGCGATCAAGGCGGCGGTCGATGCGGTCGTGGACTGGGTGCTGGCCAACGACTGGCGCAACGTCCTCATCGAGATCAACAACGAAACCACCGTGGGCGGGTATCAGCACGCGATACTTCAGCCCAATCGCGTTCACGAACTGTTCCAGCGGGTCAAGTCCCGCAGTCTCCGCCCCGACGGCACCCGCCTGTTCGTCTCCGCCAGCAGCACGGGCTCGTCTCTGCCGCCCGATACCTGGATGCAGGAGGCGGACTTCTTCCTGCCCCACGGCAACGGGCTCAACGCGACCCAGATCAGCCAGCTCGTGGCCGCGCACAGGGCCAACAGCCGCTGGCAGGCCAACCCCCGGCCGATCTGCTTCAACGAGGACAGCGTCAGCATCGCCAACCTCGACGCTGCCGCCGCGGCCCACGCGTCCTGGGGCCTCTACGACGACCGTCATCATCAGAGCGTCTGGCCGGCCAACTGGGCCATCTGGCACCCGGACGACATTGCCTTCTTTGATCGCGTGGCCGAGCTTGTCGCCGTCGATGTCGTCAACGGCGACGACCGCCTGTGGATTCCGGCCGCGACCTACGCACAGAAGACCTTCCAGGGCGCCATGACCGTCAGCACGCAATACACCGGTCCCTCCAGCAATCCGCCCGATACCGATCCGGACGAGGATTCCCTGGTCGGGCAGCTTGTCTTCGCCAACACCATCATCGACGACGGACAGGACGCGGTGACGTACACCGTCAACTTCCCCAATCCCGGCGCATGGTACGCCTGGGGCCGTTTCTACTACCCCGGTGCCGTCGGCAGCAATGATCCCAACTCGTTCTTCCTGAGTGTCGACGGCGGGCCGGAGTTCAGCTTCGGCAACAACCGCTATGACACCCCGGCATTTCAGGAGTGGCACTGGGACGGCAACGGCACAGCCGAGTCGGGCGTGCAGTCGTTGCACCTCGGATCCTTCTCCGCGGGCAGCCACCAGATCAGAATCCGCAATCGTGAGGCCGACCCGCTCATCGGGCCGCGTCTCGACGTCCTGCTCTTGACCAACGATGGATCGTACGTGCCCACCGACGCGGACGCCCTCCTCGGGCTGGTGCCGGCCATACGCCTCCAGCCGGTGGCCATCGAGCGCGAGGTGTTCCTGGGTGATGCCCTGCCGGACGATGAATTCACCGTCTCCAACGCCGGCGCGGACACACTGCACTACACCATCTCTGATGACGCCGGCTGGCTCAACGTCTCCCCCGCCGGCGGCAGCGCCACCACGGAATCCGACGTCATCCGGATCATCTACAATCTCGCCGGCCTTTCCGTGGGACCGCACACGGCCACGGTCTCGGTCGCCTCCGTCAACGCCGGGAACAGCCCGCGGACGCTGCCCGTCACCGTGACCATCACCTCCGTTCCGCCCGACCTGGACGGCGATGGGGACGTGGATCTCACCGATTTCGGCCGCTTCCAGACATGCCTTGCCGGCCCGGGCATTCCGCCGCCGAACCCCGCGTGTCTTCAGGCGGATTTCAGCGGCGACAACGACGTGGACCACGCCGATTTCAACCTCCTGCGCGGCTGCATGAGCGGTGCGGACGTACCGGCGATCAGAACCTGCCTCGAATAACCCCATGCCCGCATCGATGGCCTCCCGACGAACCCGGCGGGCACTCCAGCTCGCATGCCCCGTGACAGGCGTGCTGATTCGAGCCGGGCCGCAGCGATTCATTGCCGCACGTAGGTGTATCCGGCAACCTGGAACTGACAACTGGCGACTGCTGGCTTGCTCTCGACCGAGGCGCGGGCGGCCGGATATGTGCGGGATGGAGCGGGCGGCTCTTCGAGCCGGGAGTTCCGTTGAGGCGGCCGTGGGCAGGACTTCAGGAGATTCCGGCGGGACGGCATGAGGTCAGCCGGGCGCGGTTCGATGGTCGGTTTCCGTACGCCCACCCCATCCTCTTCGGAGAACCATAACGTGTCGGATACAAACAATTAGTGGCGACCCCTTCTCCGGTCCTACCTTGCCGCCGGCGGCGTTACGGATTGGCCGAGAAGTACTCCCACGCCTTGAATACCTTGAACCCGTTCTCATCGATCTTGGTGGCGCCGGCCAGGACCGGGCTCAGTTTGGCCTTGTGGATCTGGCCTTGGGGATCGAGCACGCGCCTGGCATGCTGGTCGCTGAACAGCACGTTGTAGCTGCTGAGGTGGTAGCCTTCGAACGCGCCGAGCTTCACTTCGTTGAAGCCGGCGAAGTACATGTCGGACATGAGGGCGTGCATCGAGTGTCTGCCGCGCGTCTGCTGTGGCGAGGGCGACAGGAAGTCAGGCGCCAGATCCGTGTTCAAGGTGAGAAACCCCCAGTAGTGGGAGTCGTCGCCGGTGACGATGCCGTAGCGGACCACCTCCTCGGGATAGGTCGCGGCTCCCGCATCGCGCGGCGCCTTGGTGGTGGCGACGGGCAGCGCGTAGGCATACGAACTGTAGGGATGGCCCGGCAGGTCGTGGGCGTTGTGATACTCCGGGTCGCCCGGCCCCTGGTTGCGGTAGCGGCTCACGAACACGTCTTTGCCGTTCGGGCCGTCGGCCTCGACTCCCCGGTTGTTCGGGCAGTAATACAGGTCCGATGACGACCCGATGTACTTGGGATACAGCAGCCCGGTATTGACCACCGCCCAGCGGGGTGGGCCCGAACCGGGGATCCAGCGCCCCACGTAGTACGACCCCTCGAGCAGCGTGTAGCGGTAGGCGCCCACCGAGGGCATCGTCCCCCGATTGTCGGCCGAGTAGGCGGAGATCCCGGTCCCCTGCTGCTTCAGGTGGGTCAGACACACCGTCGCCCGGGCCTGCTCGCGCGACCGCGCCAGCGACGGAAGCAGAATGGCGATCAGCAGGGCAATAATCGCCACAACCACCAGCACTTCAATCAGCGTGAAGGCGGTTCTGGCCCGGGAGTTCGATGAGTTCCGATCCATCGTGGGGCTCCAGGCTTGTGTTACTCATTCGACATGCGACGACATGGATGCACCCACGCCGACCGCCAATCCGTTCAATACCAGACAACGTGCCGCTTCTGCCGTTCAGATGATTTGACTTCCCGATCCGACGCCCCGGCTCCGGGTGGCGTGGGCGATGGATCGCGAGAAGAAGGAACGGCGTCTCTCGTGCCCATGAGGCTCAAGCATGCGCAAAAACGCATTCCTGTCCCCAGACACACGGTTTCCGAACTTCGTACCAGCAGCCAGAACGATCCGTCACTTGCGATGGGCGAAGCTGCATAACACGATGTGCTGAAGCGATCATATAAGCCGGAGCCGGCATATGCAACCGGCAGGGCTGAAGTGCCCCCCATTTCAGCCCAAGTCAGACACTTCGCAGGCCAGATCGGCCCCCACCGGGCCGCCGGGAGGGATCGGGTTCGAAAGCCGTGACTGCATGTGGGCCGGCTCTTCGAGGTATCACAGTTGCGGGGGCAGGGTCAGTCCCAGGCGGTTCAGCAGTACCCCTTGCGCGCTCCGGCGTGGTCACGCAGCGGACAGAAGAAGAAGCACCACGAATCATTGACTCAATTTACCTCTTTCGCCGCTCTCTGATCCTCCGCGAACAGCGAGATGCCGGCAGCCGGTGCCCGGCGAACCGCGCCCGGCCCCTTCGACGTGTCGACCCGACCTCTCGCTCGTCCCAGCACTACAGCACAAAGTCATCCGTCTTGAGCGTCGGAACCATGTTTTGGAGATCGCCAGTGCAGGTCGCAACGGCCCAAACCCAACACCCTGCACCGTAGTGCTAACCTCGTGGGCGCGTAAGGATGCGAATATGCTCTGAAGTCTGTTCAGCATCTTTGAGGTCCGCTATCCGCGGGTTGTTCTCCAGCACCATATCAGTGAAGGCGCAGAACAGTTCCATCCGCTCCTGCATGGTCAGAGTTTGGAACCACCGGGCCTTTGCTTCGGCGGACTCATCGGCACGATCGTGGAAATGCTCGGGGTCATTTTGCTCTCCCGGGTGACTGGGCGGTTCCGGCGCCCGCCGTCTGCCCATCATGATACCATCCATCTCACCCCAGCGCTGTGCAGACCAGGTTGCCGACTTCGCGGGTGCCGA
>CAYVVX010000451.1:0-3290 GCA_964455315.1 uncultured Planctomycetales bacterium
TTGTTTTCTCCGGCGAGCCGTCGCAGATCGGGCGGATGGCGAAGGTGCAGGTGACCGCGGCGACGGCGCTGACTCTGCAGGGCGACGTGCTGACGCCCGCACAGAGGCCGCTGCCGGTGGTCAGCGCGTGAGCGAACTCGACGTTGAGCCCCCTTCATGATCATCACCATCGACGGCCCGGCGGGATCTGGCAAATCGACGGCCGCAAGGAAGCTGGCCGCGGCGCTGGAGGTTCCCTACCTCGACACCGGAGCCATGTACCGGGCGGTGGCGCTCAAGGCCCTGAACACGCGGGTGCGGCTGGACGACCCGGCCGCACTGGCGGAGCTCGCGAGGCACACGCGGATCGCCGTGGATTGCGGACCGACGCATTGCCGGGTGGTCATGGACGGTCATGACGTCAGCGAGGCCCTGCGCTCCATGCGGGTCAGCATGCATACCAGTTCGGTGGCGCGGGTACCGGGCGTGCGCCAGGTGCTGGTGGAGAAACAGCGGCAGATCGCCCGCGAACTGGGTTCGCTGGTCACCGAGGGCCGCGACCAGGGCAGCGTGGTCTTTCCCGACGCGGATGTGAAGTTCCTGGTGGATGCTTCCGACGTCAAGCGGGCCGAGCGCCGCTACCACGAGATGACCGCCGACGGCGAGGAGGTTTCGCTCGAAGAGGTTCTCGCCAACGTGCGCCAGCGCGATGACAACGACCTGCCTCAGTGGGCCCCCCTGCTGGCCTCGGGCGAGGCCATCCGCATCGACACCACCAGCATGACCATCAACGAGGTGGTCGAGCGGATGCGCCGGGAGGTCGAGGCGCGCAAGCTCTCCCCCGCCAGGCCGCGCAGCGGCACGTCCGCCACGCAGTGATCCTCCCGGGCATCAATCCGGCCCGGCCGGTTTTCAACCGTGCCAGCAGGCGTTATAAAACGCCTCCATGCGGTCCGATCAGGACCATTCGAGAAGCCCCACGAGACCTGGACCGACACCCTGCAGGAGCCACCCATGAGCGTATTGTGCGGGATCGACATCGGCACCTCGGCCGCCAAGACGCTGCTGTGCACGCCGGATGGCAAGGTACTCGCCACGGCCAGCGCGGAGTACCCGGTGCACACGCCCAAGCCCGGCTGGTCGGAGCAGGATCCGGAGGACTGGTGGAAGGGCGTGCTCGCGTCGCTGGCGGCGGCGTGCAGGAAGGCCAAGGTCAAGCCCGCGACGATCAGCGGGATCGGGCTCAGCGGCCAGATGCACGGCAGCGTGTTCGTCGACCAGGGCGGCAAGTCGCTGCGGCGGGCGCTGCTGTGGAACGATCAGCGCACCGGCGAGCAGTGCGTCGAGATCGAGAGCCGTGCCGGCGGGCGGGCAGCCCTGATCGAGATGGTCTCCAACGTCGCTCTCACCGGCTTCACCGCTCCCAAGATCCTCTGGGTCCGCAAGCACGATCCCCGGACGTATGAGAAAACCCGCAAGATCCTGCTGCCCAAGGACTACATCCGCCTGCGGCTGACCGGGGAGTACGCGGCCGAGGTCAGCGATGCGGCCGGCACGCTGCTGCTGGACGTGAAGCGTCGCCAGTGGCACGACGGGCTGCTGGGCAAGCTGGGCATTGATCGCGACCTGATGGCCGCGGTGCATGAGTCGCTGGAGGTCACCGGAACAATCACCGCGAAGGTGGCCAGGCTCACCGGCTTGAAAGCCGGTACACCGGTGGTCGGCGGCGCGGGCGACCAGCCGGCCGGGGCGGTCGGCAACGGCATCGTCCGCACCGGCATCGTCTCGGCGACGATGGGCACCAGCGGGGTAGTCTTCGGTCATGCGGACGCGCCAGTGCCCAACGAGGAGGGCAACCTGCAATCGTTCTGTCATGCGGTGCCGGGCAAGTGGTGCGTGTTCGGCTGCATGCTCTCGGCGGGCGGATCGCTGCTGTGGCTGCGCAACACGCTGTTTGCCGAGGAAGTCGCAGCGCTGCGGGCCAGGAAGAAGGATGCCGGGCAGCTTTACAGCCGGATGATCGCCGAAGCCCTGACGGCGCCGCCCGGCTGCGAAGGGCTGGTGTTCCTGCCCTACCTGACCGGTGAACGCTGCCCGTATCCTGACCCGCAGGCTCGCGGCGCGTGGGTCGGACTCACGGTTCGCCACGGCCGGCCGCACCTGATCCGGGCGGTGCTGGAAGGGATCACTTTCGGCATGCGCGACCAGGTCGAGATCATGCGTTCGCGCGGCGTGCAGGTGACCGAGATCCGCGCCGCCGGCGGAGGCGCGGCCAGCGCGGCGTGGCGGCAGATGCAGGCGGACATGTTCAACGCCAGGGTCGTCACCGTAAACACGCAGGAAGCCGGTGCGCTGGGCGTTGCCCTGCTGGCCGCGGTCGGAACCGGCGTGTATGGGAGCGTGCCCGAGGCGTGCTCGGCGGCGATCGCGATCCACGAGTCGGTCAAGCCGAAGAAGAAGGCGTCGGATGCCTACAACGCGGTCTATCCGAGGTTCCGATCGCTGTACCAGAGCCTTCGCGGCGAGTTCGAGGCATTGGGCACCATCGCGATATGAGGCCGGTGAGTTCGACCACACCCATGACCAGCCGCGACTCCCAGCGTCCGTCCCTGGGCCCCGCGCCGATGCGACCCTACTATCGCTTCCTGCGCTTCCTTTGCCGCGTGATTACCATGCTGCTGTTCAAGGCACGGGTCTCCGGGCGGCGGAACGTGCCCGCGACCGGGCCGGTCCTGCTGGTCTGCAACCACCAGAGCCACCTCGACCCGGTGCTGGCGACCATGGCCCTGGACCGCGAAGCCAGCTTCATGGCCCGCGACAACCTGTTCCGCAACCGGTTTTTCCGCAGCCTCATCGAGTCGCTCAACGCCTTCCCCATCCGCCGCAACACCGCCGACATGAGCGCCATCAAGGAATCGCTCCGCCGGCTGCGCCACGGCTGGGCCCTGGTCCTCTTTCCGGAGGGAACACGAACTCCCGACGGCCGGATCCAGCCCATGCTCCCGGGCCTGGGGGCCATCGCCAGGAAGGCCGCCGTGCCCATCGTCCCCACCCTCATTGACGGTGCCTTTCAATCCTGGCCGCGGCAATCCCCCCTGCCGCGGCCCGGCAACGTCATTATCGAATACGGCCGGCCGATCTTTCCCGGGGAATACGCCGATAAGACCGTCGAGGAGCTGATGGAGATGGTTCGCGGGCGCCTGGTGGCGATGCAGCGCCGCTGGCATGGCCGGAACCCCTCCCGGCGCTTACAATGATGTAAAAATGTGAGCCTGTGAACTGAAAAGAGGATAATAAAAAATGGATAAAGA
>CAYVVX010000451.1:3300-5014 GCA_964455315.1 uncultured Planctomycetales bacterium
CCTCCCGGCGCTTACAATGGTGGACGAACAACGGGCAGGATGGGCCGGGAACGCCGGACTGGACAAGCCGTGGCCGTCAAGGTGATATGTAAGGTGGGCCCTGCCCACCAGGGCATGCAACAGCCTTCCCGCAGGGCGGCCGGAAGCTGCCCGTTGAAGCCCCCCAGGAGTCCCCAATGCAGGTGAAGCTGGCCAGCAAGCGTGGTTTCTGCTTCGGCGTGGAAGATGCCATCGAACTCGCCGAGCGCACGGTACAGGCACACGATCCCGGCCGCGTGGTCGCGCTGGGCCCGGTGATCCACAACCGCCAGGTGGTCGAGCGGCTCGAACAGGAAGGGCTCAACCAATCGGCGGAACTCGATAACGTCGGCGTCGGCACGACGGTGCTGATCCGCTCGCACGGCGCCGGGCCGGACACCTACGCGATGGCCAGCGAACGGAACATCCCGCTGGTCGATGCCACCTGCGTGCTGGTGACGCGGGCCCAGAACGTGGTCAAGCAGCTTCACGAGGAAGGCTACCAGGTCATCATGATCGGCGACGCCGAGCACCCCGAGGTCAAGGGCGTGATCGGCTACGCCCCCAATGTCATCGTGGTGGATCGCGAGGAGGATCTCGACGCGGTCCTGCCCCGCCGCGGCAAGCTGGGCATCGTCGCCCAGACCACCCACGCCCCCGAGCACGTGGCCGAGATGATCGGGCACATCGCCCGCCGGCCGTTCCGCGAACTCAAGATCGTCAACACCCTCTGCCTGGAGGTGGTCCGCCGCCAGGAGGCCGCGGTCGCGCTGTGCAGGGAGGTCGACGTGATGTTCGTCCTCGGCGGGCTGCACTCCGCCAATACCTGCGAGCTGGCGAGGCTGTGCAAGGAGGAGGGCATGGACACCTATCACCTGGAAACCTGGAACGACTTCCGCCCGGACATGGTCAACGGCCACAAGGTGGCCGGCGTCACCGCCGGCGCTTCGACGCCGGATCACATCATCAGCGAGTTCGCCGAGAGGCTGAGGGCGTATGAGCCCGCCTGAGGGGAACGGCCGCGGGCATCATGCCGTCGGGATGGGGCCGGCGGCGGGAACATCTCACTCCAATTGAGCCGGCCGGCACAGCGGTGGCGAATCAACGCGCCCGCCGCCGACCCAGCACGTACAGCGACAGCGTGGCGATGTCGGCCGGGCTGATGCCGGTGATGCGGGCGGCCTGACCGAGGCTGCGCGGGCGGAACCGCTCGAACTTCTCGCGGGCCTCGCAGCGGAGTTCCCCGACGCGACGGTAGTCGAAGTCCGTGGGGATGGTGCGCGTCTCCATCTGGCGATGACGCTCGATCTGGCGCTGTTCGCGTTCGAGATAGCCGGCGTAGCGGGCCCGGATCTCAACCGCTTCGAGCACATCCGGCGGAAGCGCTGCCAATTCCACATCCGGCAACTCACCGGCCAGGTCGCGCAGACCGGTTTGGGGGTTCTGCAGGAACTCGGCGAGCGTCTTGTTCCCGCGGCGATGCGACTGCAGGGCCCGTTCCAATCCCTCCATCGCCTCGCGCTTGGCGGTGAACCGGCTCCAGCGGTGATCGTCGACCAGTCCGGCCTGTCGGCCAATCTCCGTCAGGCGCATGTCCGCATTGTCGCTGCGCAGGTGCAGCCGGTACTCGGCCCTCGAGGTGAACATGCGATAGGGCTCGTCCGGCGGGCGGGTGACCAGGTCGTCGATCATGACG
>CAYVVX010000452.1:0-5013 GCA_964455315.1 uncultured Planctomycetales bacterium
TTGTAGGCCCGGCGGCCGATGAAGGGGTGCTCGCGCCCGGCCTGGATCTGGCGCTCAAGCTCCTTGCGGACATCGGTGAGGTTCACGTTCAGGTGGGCCAGGGCGGCGTTGGCCAGGCATTCGCCCTCGGCGATGAGCCCCAGCAGAATGTGCTCGGGGCCGATGAAGTCGTGGTTGAGGCGGTCGGCCTCCCGGTTGGCCAGCGCCATGGCGTGCCGGGCGCGGTCGGAGAATCGTTCCTGCATATCGGTCCAGCTCCTGGTCGAATGTCCAAACTCATTTTGCTCAGCAGGGGGATAGTCTAGCGGGTGAACGGGTCCGTGGAAACGAAGGCGGGGTCCGGGCGATCCGGCGCCGCTCCTGCCCACCTTCGGGGTTCCGAATTGAGGCTTTCCCCGGAGCATTCTGCTCATGTGGGCTGAGGCACTGCCGCCGGCTCGTGGCACGGGGGACAGATAGCCTTCGGCGCGTGCGGAAACGCCGCCATCAGGTCGTGGAACTCCCCGGCACAGGACAGCAGCCGCATCCGCTCGCGGAACTCGGGGCAGGGGGGCAGCCTTTTCGCGTACCAGCTCACCCGCTGCCGGAAGGTGACGCAGGCGATCCGTTCGCCGCGGAAGCGAAGCAGGTGCTCGAAGTGGCGGATCATCAGGCTCAGCCGCTGCTCGGCGTCCGGCGGCGGAGGAAGTACGCCGGTGTCCAGGAAGGCCCGCGTGTCGCGAAAGATCCACGGATCGGACAGCGCCGCCCGGCCGATCATCACGCCGGCGCAGCCGGTGCGCTGGATCATCGCCGCGGCGTCGCGGGGCGACTTGATGTCGCCATTGCCAATCACGGGGATGTGCCGCACGGCCTCGACCACCCGGGCGATGCCGTCGTGGCGAACCGAACCGCCGAACTTCTGGGCCGCGGTGCGCCCGTGGACGGTGACGGCGGCGACGCCGGCGGATTCGAGGGTGGCCGCCAGTCGGGGGGCGACCTGGGACGCATCATCCCAGCCCAGCCGCATCTTGACGGTGACGGGCAGGTTCACGGCCTGGACCACGGCCTGGGCCAGTTGGACGGCGAACTCCGGCTTGCGCATCAGGGCCGAGCCGCCGTCGCGCTTGCACACCTTGTCCACCGGGCAGCCCATGTTGATGTCGATGACGTCCGCGCCGACTTCGCCGGCGCACCAGCGGGCGGCGTCGGCCATCTCGCGCAGCTCGCAGCCGTAGAGCTGGACGCAGAGCGGCTTGTCCGCGGGATCGGTCTGGATGAGCTCCATGGACTTGACCGTCCGGCGGAGCAGCCCGCGCGGGTTGATGAGGTCCGTGCAGGCCAGGCCCAGTCCGCCGAGGGGGCGCACGGTGAGGCGGAAGGCCAGATCGCAGTAGCCGGCGATCGGCGAAAGCAGCAGATTGCTGGACAAGGTGACCGGGCCGAGCTGGAGCATCAAGGTTTACCGTGAAACCAAAGGAAACCAAGGGTCGTTTCCGACTCTGGTGTCGGCGGACGAACCGGTGTTCATCTTAGGGTGCCGCGCTGCTGAATGCGATGCCGGCGGGAGCGATGGCGGCTGAAATGCGCGGGTGGCGCTTGAACGTCCCCGCCCGATGCATAAGATGGCCTGACGGCACGGCCCGCGAGCCGCCGCCCGCGGAACCTCTCATCACAGCGGAGCGACATCATGAGACGCAGCCTCACCAGCGCCTGGATTCTTCTGGTCACGTCGTGGTTGGTTTCGCCGGTGGGCGCGGCCACCGTGCTCTGGCAGATCGGTCAGAAGGACGGCACCTACAAGGATCTGGCCGGCGCGGAGAAGCTCACCGAGTATGCCCGGAGCTTTCCCCAGGAGGTGACCTTCACGGTCGGCAAGGACGATCCGGCCCAGGCGTGGAGCGCCATCCACCCCGGCCCCGACGATCACTGGGCGTCGCGCCGGGAACATCCCTTCCGCATCCGCTTCGAGCTGCCGGACACACCGGAGGGCTCGTACCGGCTGAGCGTGAGCCTGGTGGACGTGCACAACTTCGCCCCGCCGGAGCTGAAGCTGAGCATCAACGGGCGCGAGGCGGCGATACCGCTGGAGAGCGGGGCCGGCGACGTGAGCATGCTGGACCCGGCCCGCGGGAAGCACCAGGAGGTGGGCTTTGTCCTGCCGGCCGATCACCTGCGCAAGGGCACCAACGAGATGGAACTGCGGGCCATCCGCGGTTCCTGGCTGATCTACGACGCGATCGAGTTCGCGGCCGCTCCCGATGCGGAGCAGGTCCAGGTCCAGGTGCGAACCCGGCCGACCATCTTCTTCGTGGAGCGTGACGGGCGGCCGCTGCAGGAGTTCGAGGTTTTCGGCAGCGGGCTGTTCACCGACCAGGAAGCGGTGATCGACGTCAACGCGGGCGTGGACCGCCTCGCCCAGGCGACGCTGGGCAAGCCGGGCATGGGCATCGCCTCCGGCGTGGTGCACGTGCCGGCGGCCGCGCAGCCGCGGCAGCTCACCTTCCAGATCGCCGCCGGAAAGCGCACGGCGACCACCTCGCTGACCCAGGAGCCCCAGAAAACCTGGCACATTTTCGTGGCACCGGCGACCCACACCGACATCGGCTACACCGACCAGCAGGAGCGGGTCATCGACCTGCACAACCGCAACACCGACCTGGCCCTGGAACTGATCCAGGAGTTCCCGCTGTATCACTGGAACCTGGAATCCTCCTGGGCGGCCCAGATGTGGTTCCGCGATCGGCCCGGCTACCGCCACCAGGAGCTGTACCAGGCCAGCCGCGACCATCGCCTGGGCATCGAGTCCAGCTACCTGAACATGCTCACGGGGTTGTGCAGCGAGGAGGAGCTGATCCGCAACATGTACTACTCCGCCCGGCTCAATCGCGAAGAGCAGGTGCCCTTTGAGAGCCACACCATCACCGACGCGCCGTCGCATGTCTGGTCGGTGCCGAGCATCCTGGCGGGGGCGCGGATGCGCTACCTGAGCGTGGGCATCAACTCGGTGCGGGCGCCGGTGCTGCGCAAGGAGATCCATCACAAGTCGCCGTTCTGGTGGGAGGGGCCGGACGGCGGCCGGGTGCTGACCTGGTTCACGCACGGCTACGCCCAGGCGTCGCGGATCGGGCTCAACGAGGGAATCGACCGGATGCGCACCGCGATCGGCAACGATCTGAAGTGGTGGAACGGGCGGCGGGACTATCCGTACGACGCGATCCTGCTGCACGGGGCGTACAGCGACAACGTGGCCATCGGCCGGCGGATCGCCGAGTCGGTGACCGCGTACAACGAGAAGTACGCCTTCCCGAAGGTGATCCTGTGCGCCAACAATGACTTCTTCGAGCACATCGAGAAGCACTTCGCGGGGGACATTCCGGTGGTCCGGGGGGGCGGCGGAAGCTGGTGGGAGGATGGTGCCGCCAGCAGCGCGGTCGAGACCGGCATCAACCGCAACGCCCACCAGGTGATCATCGCCGCGGAGTCGGCCTGGGCCCTGGCGTCGCGGCTGACCGGGGGGGAGTATCCGAAGCAGCAGCTCGACCGGGCCTGGGACAACATCCTGCTCTATGACGAGCACACCTGGGGCGCCCACAACAGCATGACCGCGCCGACGTCCGATTTCGTCCAGCGGCAATTCGCGGTCAAGGCCCAGTACGCCGACGACGCCCTCCGCGCTGCGACCCGCGTGCTGCAGAACGGATTGCGGGTGATCGCCGCAAACATCGACGCGAAGAACGGCAACGTGGTGGTCTTCAACCCCTCCGGGCGGAAGCGCAGCGGGCGGGTCGAGGTGCGCATCCCCAAGGGCAGCGTGATCATGGACGACGGCGCCCCCGTGTCCCAGCAGGTGATCGCCTCGGATGCACTGCGCGATGATGATTTCGCGTTTTACGCGAAAGACGTGCCGGCCATGGGCTACCGGGTGTTCACCGTCACCGGCGCGGCGGTGTCGGTCAAGAGTCCGCCGCAGCGGGTGAACGGCGCGGTGCTGGAGAACGACGGCTATCGCGTCGAACTCGATCCCGGGACCGGCGCGGTGATGAGCCTGGTGGACAAGCGGCTCGGCACCGAGCTGGTGGATAAAGCCAGCCCCTGGAAGCTCGGCCAGCTCATCTACGCCGAGGGCGGCGGCCAGGACGGCAAGACCCAGATCGAATGCCCCAACCGGGCCCTGGTGAAGTACCTGACCAGCTCCAACGTCACCATCGAACCGGGTATCTCCGGTGCGCTGGCCAGTTCCATCCGGGCGAAGTTCCAGGCTCCGCGCATGCCCCACGCCGAGCTCGAGGTGATCCTGCCCGAGGACGAGCATCGCGTGGACTTCGTCTTCCGGCTGGACAAGCAGATGACCTACGACAAGGAAGCGGTGTACTTCGCGTTCCCCATCGCGGGGGACCATCCGCGCTTCCGCTACGAGATCGGCGGGGCGTCCATGCGCCCGAACGAGGACCAGTTCCCCGGCGCCTGCCGCGACTGGTTCGCGGTGCAGCGCTGGGTCACCGTGCATACCGATGACGTCGCGGTGGTCTGGAGCGCGGTGGACACGCCGCTGATCTCGCTGTGCGACATGAACCCCGGGAAGTGGCTCGAGGAGCTGCCCATCACCAACGGGACCATCTTCGCGTATGCCATGAACAACTACTGGTTCACCAACTACAAGGCCGGACAGGACGGGCGGATGGCCTTCCGCTACAGCCTGTCCAGCGACAAGGCCAAGGACATCACCGCCATCACCGCGTCAGCCTTCGGCGAAGCGGTGATGGCCCCCATGGCCGCGATGGTGGTGGCCCAGCAGGCGAGCGATCCGAAGCTCCCCGCGACGGCGAGCTTCTGTGCCGTCGAGCCGCCCCACGTGATGCTGACCACCTGCAAGCCCGCCGATGACGGCAAGGGGCTCATTGTCCGGCTGCGCGAGACGTCCGGCCTGGACACGCAGGCGCGGATTCGGGTCGGCTTCAAGGAGGTGCGTACCGCAACCCGCTGCGACCTGGTGGAACGGAACCTGGAGCCGGTCAAGATCACCGATGGCGA
>CAYVVX010000453.1:0-5001 GCA_964455315.1 uncultured Planctomycetales bacterium
ACAGCCCGTGGCTGCCCTGCGAGCAGATGATGCCGTTCCTGCCCATCAACCGCTGCCGGGACATCGACGAGGCGGTGCGCAAGGCGGTGCATTTCGAGCATGGCTTCGGGCACACCACGATCATCTGGTCGCAGTCGGTGGACAACATGACCAAGATGGGCAAGGCGGCGAACACCACGCTGTTCGTGAAGAACGGCGCGTGCATGGCCGGCCTGGGCCTGGGTGGTGAAGGCTACGGCAGCTTCAGCATCGCCACGCCCAGCGGCGAAGGCGTGACCAGCCCGCTGACCTTCACCCGGGTGCGGCGGTGCGTGATGGTGGATAATCTTCGCATTCTGTAATGCGAAGAGGATGGAACCACGGAGACACAGAGGTCACAAAGAAGAGATGCGGGAGGTGAACCGCGGAGACGCGAAGAACGCAAAGAAGAGAATGAATCAGGAAAGCAGGAATGCGGGAAAAAGGCAATAATTGACCTTGCCGAATGTGCCTGACTTCAATGAGTTTGGATCTTTTCCTGCTTTCATGCATTCCTGATTCAAAATGCATTCTCTGTGCCCTCCGTGTCTCCGTGGTTCATTCTCATCTTCGCGTCCTTCGCGTCTCTGCGGTTCAGTTGAATTCGAGCGTGCCGGATGGTGGTAGGCAGGATAGTTGGCAAGGCGATCACGACGGCCAAGCATCCGTCCTACGTGGGGACGCGGTTGCTGGTGGCCGAGCCGATCGGGGCGGCGTCGAACGATCCGGTGCTGGTGTTCGATGAGCTGGGGGCGACGGCGGGCGACGTGGTGGTGCTGAGCAACGACGGGAAGTTCGCCCGCGAGATGGTCAATGACGGCCGGTCGCCGGCCCGCTGGTGGGTGATGGCGATCATTGATGAGCCGGACGCGGTGCTCAAGGGACGTGAATGAGCCGGCAGGTGGTGACAGCGCTGTTGCTGGAGGATCTGCGGCGGAGCGGCGCGGAGATCCGTCTGTCGGCGGATGCCCTGGTGACGCCGGCGGCGCGCGACTGGCTGAAGGAGCACGCGGTCCCGGTCACCTGGGAGAAGCCGGGCCAGGCCGGCGGGAAGCTGGCCGTGGTGATGGACCCGTCGCTGTCGGAAATGCGCATGGTGCGAACCATGCTCGACCGCAGCCTGCCGGCCAGCGGCGGACTGGTCGAGGTGATCGAGCCGGCCGGCGGGCGCGGCGGACTGGCGTCGGCCACACGGCGGCTGTGCGGCAGGCTGGCCAGGCGCGAGGTGGCCCGCGGCGTGGTCTTTGCCCAGGACGGCTGCGTGCCGGTGGTGATCGCGAACAAGCATCGCGGCATCCGGGCGGCGCTGGGCGTGAACGTGCCGATGGTCGAGGAGGCGTCGCGGCAACTGGGCATCAACCTGCTGGTCATCGAGTACCCGGGCCAGACCGCGTACCAGATGAAGCAGATGATCGAGCGGCTGCTGCGCGGCCCGACGGCTGCGCAGCCGGAAACGCTGGCGACCATTGAAGCGATCGAGCAGGGAGGCGGCGTTGCGGATTGGTGAGGTCATCGGGCGGCTCACGCTGAGCGTGTCGGACGCGAAGCTGCACGGCGGGCGGTTCATGATTGTGCAGCCGCACGATCCCGCGTCGCTGCGCAACAGCGGGCTGGGCTCGGGCGAGGTGGTGGTGGTGTACGACGAGCTGGGCGCCCGGCTGGGCGACCGGGTCGGCTTCAGCGAAGGTCGCGAAGCGGCCATGCCGTTCCACCCGACCCCGGTGGCGATCGATGCTTATCTGGCGTGCATTCTCGATGACGTGAGTTACCAGGCGTAGGGATGAGAGTGCTGAGTAATGAGTGCTGAGAACAGACGAGGACTGTGAACTGCTTACTGCCGACTTGTCCCGCTGATAGCTGAAAGCCGATAGCTGAGAGCCTCTTCATGATCAACGAATTCAAGATTAAGCAGGAAATCTGCGAGGTGGGGCGCAAGCTCTACAACAAGGGCTTCGCGGCCGCCAACGATGGGAATATCTCGTATCGCATCGGCGACAACGAGGTGCTGTGCACGCCGACCATGGTGAGCAAGGGCTACCTCAAGCCGGAGCATATCTGCAAGGTGGACCTGACCGGCAGGCAGCTCGCCGGCAGCTACAAGCGGACCTCGGAGGTGCTGCTGCACCTGGAGATTTACAAGATGGACCCGGCGGTCAAGTCGGTGGTTCATTGCCACCCGCCGCACGCCACCGCCTTCGCCGTGGCCGGTGAGCCGATCCCCACCTGCATCCTGCCGGAGGTGGAGGTTTTTCTGGGTCCGATCCCGATGACGGTGTACGAGACGCCGGGCGGGCATGCCTTCGCGGAGACCATCCGCCCGCACGTGAAGAACTCGCGGGTGGCGGTGCTCAAGAATCACGGGACGGTGTCGTGGGGCGAGTCGGTGGACCGGGCCTACTGGTGGACGGAGATTCTCGATTCGTACTGCCGGATCCTGATGCTGGCCAAGCAGATCGGGCGCGTGGAGCGGCTCAGCATCCCGAAGGTGGATGAACTGCTCGACCTGAAGGAGCGGTTCGGCATGGGCGTGGATCCGCGTCGGCTGGAAGAGGCGGACATGTGCGTGAACACCGAGTTCGGGCGCGGGTTCGCGGAGGCCGGCGGCTGCGGCTGCAAGGTCAAGCCGGCCGCGCCGATGACGCCGCCGGAGGCTGCTGCTGCCGGCGGCGGCGCGATCGACGATCAGGCGGTAGAGCGGATCGTGCAGGAGATCACCGACCGGATCATGGGCGTGATGCGGTAACGTCAGGTGAGTAAGAGACGCCCGGGTCGTAACGGCAGTGGGTGGCCGTGGCGATCGCCGGCGACCTCCACGGCCAGGCGAGTACGCCTGACCGTGCCACCCCGAACTCAGCGGATCTGCACAGGCGGGATGCCTGTGCCACACCATCGCGAGGGATGTGCGATGCGACGAGACACATGCGGCGGAACAGGACGGGTGTTACTGGCGGCGGCGCTGGCGACGATCGGGCTGGCGGCCGGCTGCCATACCACTGATTCCCACTGGGTGGTCAACGACGTGAGCGTGTCGCTGCCGCCTATGACCATCGCGGATCGGCCCACCGAGCGGGCGGCGATGCCGGCGGAGTGGCTCATCGCCCGGGCCGGCGGCGGCCAGACGCTGTTGATCTGGTGCCACAGCACGGACGACCCGAACGTCTTCGACGACGAGCGGTCGCGGACCTTCGTGATCGTGCTGGACGGTCCGCCGGCCAAGGGTGTGGTCGAAGTGACGCCGGAGAACGGGCGGATGATCTCCGCGACCGCGTGGCTGCCGCCGCGGAAGCCGTATGACGGGCTGGAAGGCCGGATCGCCATCGTCTCGGTGATGAAGAACGGCGAAGTGATCGCCGACTGCTCGGTGCGCAACGTTCTCCGCCGCAGCGGCGACCCGGTGTATGCCATGCGCGGGCTGATCCACTTCAAGTCGCCGGGCGCGAAGAACGTGCTCGGCTCGGTGCGGGTGGAGTAGGGAAGACGTGATGAGTGATGAGTGACAACCAGGAGTGCGGCAATTGATTGCCGCACGAAATCGGGATATCGAATTGCAGGGTGGGCCGTGTTTACCACGGATTGGGAAGATTTGCCGGATTGCGATCGTGAGCTACGTGCGGCAATGAATTGCCGCACTCCTGACTGCAAACTGTGGACTGCTAACTGTCTGCCTCACTGGCGACTGGAGACTTGCATCTGATGAAAGTCAGCATCATTGGCGGTGGAGGGCGGGTTGGATCGTGTGCGGCCGCGGCGCTGCAGTGCGGCGGGGTGGTCTCGGAGATCGCCCTGCTCGATGCCAACGCGGACACGGCCGCGGGCGAGGCGCTGGACCTGCTGCACGGCGCGTCCATCGCCGCGGATCAGCGCATCCGGGCGGTCGAGTACCCGGACACGGCGGACTCGGACATTGTGGTCATCACCGCGGGCCTGCGCCGCAAGCCGGACGAGAGCCGGCTGGACCTGATCAACCGCAACGTGAAGCTGTTCGTGGAGATTCTGAACAGCCTCACGCAGCACAAGCTGCGCGAGGACGCCATCATCCTGGTGGTGTCCAACCCGGTGGACATCCTCACCCGGCTGGCCGTCGAGCGGATGAAGCGCTGCCCGGATCGCGTGATCGGGCTGGGCACGGTGCTGGACACGGCCAGGTTCCAGTCGCTGATCGCCCAGGACCTGAAGCTGCCGCCGACGCAGGTGCGGGCCATCATCCTCGGCGAGCACGGCGACACCATGGTGCCGATCTGGTCGTCCGCGACGGTCAACGGGCTGCCGCTGGCGTCGTGGCCGGGCATGAACCCGGCGAAGCAGAACGAGTTGTTCAAGCGGACCCAGGGCAGCGGCGCGGAGGTGATTCGCCGCAAGGGCGGCGCCGGCTGGGCGGTGGGTTTGAGCATCCGCCAGGTGGTGGACGCGATCGCGCTGGACAAGCACCAGGTGCTGCCGGTCAGCTCGCAGCAGAAGGGCGCTTACGGCGCCCATCGCACCTGCTTCTCGGTGCCGACCGTGCTGGGCCGCAAGGGCGTTTTGCAGCGGGTGGAGATGGAGCTGTGGCCCAAGGAGATGCAGGCCTTGCGCAGCAGCGCGGCGGCGCTGGATGAGACGTATGCGAAGGTCGGGTTGTGATGCTCAGTGCTGAGTGCTGAGTTGCAACGAGGAGTGCGGCAGTTTTTTGTGCCGCACGAGACCCGGCAAGGGAACAGGAACAGACATGTGCGGCAATGAATGGCCGCACTGGTGGTGGGACTGCTTACTGCGGATTGTATATTTTTTACTCCTCCGGTAACCGACATGAACAAATCCCTCGACATCAAGCTGGCCAGAATTCGGGCCAATCCCGCCTGCGGCGAGTTCATCATCGCCGACGCCAAGGACGCGGACATGGCCTACGGCATCGCCTCACCGGGCAAGTCGCCGGAGCACTATGCCCAGGAGGGCCGCTTCCGCACGCTGGCCGAATATCGCGAACTGATCCGCCAGAACGTGCGG
>CAYVVX010000454.1:0-1820 GCA_964455315.1 uncultured Planctomycetales bacterium
GAGCATTGTCCCGTTCATGCTGGTGTCCGCGGTGGGCCGCGGCGGGCGGTTCTTCCTGGTGTCGACGCTGCTCTACTGGTTCGGTCCGCCCATCAAGCGGACCATCGACAGGTACTTCAACCTGGCCTGCGTGCTCTTCGTGGTGCTGCTCATCGCCGGCTTCGCGGTGATCAGGCTGGTCAGGTGAGTTGGGGCGGTCGAGGACGGACCCATGAACGTTGCCGACCGGCAGACGCTGCTGAACTTCGCCCGGGAGACGATCCGCGCGAACTTGGCGGACGCCCCGCCGCCGGCCCCGCCCGTGCTGAGTACGCCGCAGCGCTGCGGCGGCGGGTTCGTCACCCTGCGCACGCGCGGACGGCTCCGCGGCTGCATCGGCACCTTCGAACATGATGCCGATCCCGTCGCCGTGGTCGGGCGCATGGCCGCTTCCGCGCTGGGCGATCCGCGTTTCGTCCATGTTCCGCTGGCCCTCGATGTACTGGTTGAAACCCGCATCGAGATCTCGATGCTCTCGCCGCTGGAGCCCGCCGACGCGCCCGAATCGCTGCTGCCCGGCGTCCACGGGCTGGTCATCCGTCGCGGCGTCCACAACGGCTGCTTCCTGCCCCAGGTCGCCATCGAACAGGGCTGGGACGCGCTGGAGATGCTTCGCCGCTGCTGCACCATGAAGGCCGGGCTGGAGCCCGACGCCTGGAAGCAGCCGGGGACTGAGGTGCTGCTGTTCACCGCGGAAGTCTTCGGGGATCACGCGTGAATCCTGCCCTGATCCTGCGCGGAAGCCATGATGCGGCGGAGTTGATCATCTGCCCCCCGTCGGATTCCACCGCCGCGGAGCCCGCCACCATCCCGATAGCCGAGCTTCGACGCATGACCGAGCCTCCCCGCCTCGATGGGCTGCCGGAGAATGGCACGGTCGAACTGCGTATCGAGGCGGACGTGACCGCGCCCTGCACGGCCGCACCGGCGGTGGGCCTGGTCCTGATCGGGCTGCCGCTGCGCGTGATCGAAAACCTGGAGTATCCCGCGGTGCTGCCCATCGACGGCACGGTCGACGTGGTCGGCGCCGTGACCCGCCCGCTGGACGCGGAAGCGCTGACCGCGACGCTGCCGAGATTCATCGCCAACTCCGAAATCGCCGGCCTGGTCGTGACCGGCATGAACGCGGGGATGAACCCGGCCGTCGAAATCGAGGCCGCGGCGCTGTGCGAACAGGTCGGGCAGCTTCCCGTGCTGCGCGGATGTCATGGCCCGCGGCAAAGCAGCGCGCCGGAGCGGGCAACCAGCGCTGCGGCCGCGCTGGGCTGGGCGCTGCTGGCGGCCGAGTGCGTGGAGCGGGTGGTGGCTCGGTCCGATCAGATGGGTGCACCCCGTTCTGTCCTGATCACCGGCGGTGACACACCGCTGGCGGCGGCCTTCGATGCGTTGGGACGCTGCCCCCGGTATGCCCGGCTGGGGTTCGTGCATTCGGTCGGGGAACTGGAAGCGACCATCCGCATCACCCGGCCCGAACGCGGCTGCTATGCCTGCCATTGCCACGACGGGCGGCACGATTTCGACTCGCTGCAGGCGGCGCGGGACTTTGGAAGTCTTTGGTTGCGCGAGCTACTGACATCCAAGGCGGCCGCGGCCGGCATGGATCGCGTCACAGTCGATGTTGAAGCCGAGGATCGGTTCGCCCGCGGTCAAGGTCGCAAGGGCCCCATGCGCGTGTACCTGGAGACGATTCTGGTGGGCCGTTTGCGGATGAACGATCCCGCGTGAAGGGGGCGTTGCCGGCGGAGGATATGCTCCGGCAGTGTCGTACTACCGCCAGGGTG
>CAYVVX010000454.1:1830-5000 GCA_964455315.1 uncultured Planctomycetales bacterium
ACCTGAAAGGTGCGTTGCACCGCATGAATACATTTGCTACAACCCGCCTGGGGAAGGCCCGAAACGGGGATCGGCAGGCTTTGGGTAACCCGATACCGCGCCGGAATCATCGGGCGCAAGCACGCCATCTGCCCGCGCGACGCGGACCCCAAAAGAAACCGAGCTACTTTTTGGTTTTGTGCTTGACGAGCCGGGTGGCCTTGTGCTATGGTGCGAAAGCTGGAAAGGGGATTTGTAGGGATAGGGAGGCAACCAGTACCTGCCCTAAAGAATCTTCAATGTGATTTATCGCGCGGCCTGTGCAAGGGGCCATGCCGGGCGTGTTGTTTGGACAACTTAGTGAAGTTTTCCTGCCTGCACCGGACGTTTCGTGCGGGAGGTTGGTCTGCGCCGGGTTTCGTGCCCGGCAGGCCCGCGAACCGGGCCGCCATCAGTCGCGCGACTGAGCTGGTTGGTCGGGCTTGGGGGGTTTCTCGCCAGGCGAGGGTTAAAGGAGGCAGGTGAGGGAGTACAAGCAGTCATAAAAAGCGTGAGCCGGCGACGAACCCGTCAAGATCCCGCCGGCCCACACGGACAGCCCGATCGAAGGCCTGCTTCGACGTGAACCGCCATCTGTGATCATATCTCGGCCGGCGGGCCAGTCAAGCATTAAGCCTTTTCAGGGACGAAGGTTAGGGAAGCTGCGCAAGCGGTGCTCAGGCAGCGAATCGCTGTGCTGCGCGCTGTTGGCAGTTTCCGGCGGGAGTCAACATCAGGTGAGGTTCAAACGCCTCGGATCGGTCAACAGATGAGGTAGAGGAAAACGACGGCCGACGCTGGCAACACACGGGTGAGACCCGACGCAGGAGCGGGATTCAGGCCTGCCGAGCGTTCGTTCGTCAACTTGAGGAAAGAAAGGAAACAGCCATGCGAGCGAGGTATCGGGCAGTCAGCACGTTGGTCGTCCTCTCGACCTGGAGTATCACCTCCGCAGCGATCATAAACGTTCCAGCCGACCAGCCGACCATCCAGGCCGCGGTGACCGCCGCGACGACCGGCGTGGACACTATCGTCGTGGCCGCGGGTACTTATGTCGAGAATGTCACGCTGAACAAGAACCTGATCCTGCAAGGGGCTCAGGCAGGCGTGGACGCTCGCGGGCGGGTGGCAGGGGCGCCGAATCCCCTGGTGGAGTCGGTCATCAGCCCGGCTTCTGGCGTCGCGATAACGCTCGTGGGCGGCTCGGCGGGCTCGACGATTGACGGGTTCGCGATTCAGGGCGGGACGCGGGGCATCGAATCAACATCAGGTCCCATCAACGATCTCACCATCCGCAACAACCACTTGGAGGGAATGTCCAGTTCGGCCATGTTTCTTAACGACAGCGGCATCGACATCACGATTCATCAGAATGTTTTGATTGGCTCGAGTGCCTCGGGCACGGTGCTTCACCTGGATCAGGACAACTTCGATGGTCTCCACCTCACGAGCAACCATATTCGCCGTACCGGTGCCCCGGCCAGCACGGGCTGGTTTGTGGACGGCAATCACAACGTCGGCGCCAGCGTAAATCGAAGCCCCGTGATCTCTCAGAACGAGTTCAGCGGTCATGCCGTGGGTGCCAACGTCGGTAGGTTCGCAGTCGAGTTCGCGACGATCAGCAATAACGTGTTCAAGGACAACTCGTTCGATGGCATGCAGGGTGGAGCTCAAAACTGCACGATCACGCTGAATACCTTTTCCAATAACGGTCGCAGCGGGTTGAGCCTTACCGGGTTTGGAGGTGGCGGAGATTCGACGCGAGGCGCCCAGAACAATGCGATTACATGCAACCTCTTCTTGGGCAACGGACTGCTCAATAATGGCGAAGCCGTCTTCTTCAGTTCCAGCCAGTTTGCAGGCACCATTTCCACCAATACGCTCAATAACAACAACATCACCAGCAACAACGCTGGGGCCACCTACGCCGGCGCTGAGACGATCAACGCCGAAAACAACTGGTGGGGCACTTCGGATGGCCCGGGAGGATCGGGCCCAGGTACCGGCGACACCATTAGCAGTGCAAACATCGACGCAGATCCTTTCCTGGTTGCCCAGGCCCCATGCGCTCCGGCTGCCCCAGTAACGACAGTATACGACGTCGGCCTCGGCGACCTCGCCTCTGGCAAGCCTGAGTTCAGCCAGCCGCACGGCACCGGCACCAATCCCTTTGCGTACGATTGGGACTCAGCACCTCCGCATGTCGCGGCGGGCGCGCCTTCCGGTTTCGGAAGCAGCAGCTTCTATGCCGATGTCGCCGAAACTGGTGCCACGGATGCGGACCGCTATCGCACCTTCCGCCTCGGGCAGCGCGACCTGTTCCCGCCCGGCGTGAACGTCGGCGATGTCGCCAGCATCACCTATCAGACCAAGAAGCCGGGACCGCAGACGGCGATCGACTGGCGAATCAGCATCTACACCACCGCCCAGGGAAACGCCGGTGACAGCGCGAGCTGGTACCGCAGCCGCATCCAGGCCACCCCGTCGAACTCGGGCGGGCTCAATGCTCCCGCCAACCAGTGGAACCAGTGGGCCACCGCGGCGGGAACGAACCAGTTGATGTTCTATCAATCCAACCGCACCGGCTTCAGTACCCCGGACATTGCCTGGAGCGAGTTGATCGCCGGCACCGTCACCCGGGGTGCAAACAATTGGGACTACTCTGGCGAA
Source organism: uncultured Planctomycetales bacterium (assembly GCA_964455315.1). Taxonomy (GTDB): domain Bacteria; phylum Planctomycetota; class Phycisphaerae; order UBA1845; family PWPN01; genus CAYVVX01. The sequence goes on from CAYVVX010000454.1 coordinate 4,519, forward strand.
GAGATCATGATGATCGACTTCACCCTGGGGGCCAACTCCGGCGGCGGCACCGGCGAAAGCCAGATCGACGCCATCGAGATCACCCTCACCAACGGCGACAAGGCCATCATCAATCTCGGCAACCCCGGCCCGGGTACGCTGGAACTCGCCTTTGACGATACCTGCTACAAGACCGGCGATACGGTCACGGCCACCTTGTCCATGAAGGATCTCGGTACTGAGGCGGCCGGCTTCCAGGCATTCCTGGAATACGACGACGCGGCGCTGACCTTCACCGGATGGTCGTACACGGCTGCGCCGTTTGGCCTCCCGGTGCTTAACACCCCGGCGGTGGTCAATCCCTCGCCGGGGCTGCTCGACCTGGCCTCGGGCATCAACCAGTTTGGAGGCCAATCGGCCAGCATGGCTGACGCCGACCTGGTCACACTGACGTTCACAGTTGCCGGGGGGGATGATTGCGAGGCGGAGGATTTGCTGGTCTT
>CAYVVX010000455.1:0-4995 GCA_964455315.1 uncultured Planctomycetales bacterium
AGCCGCAGAAGAAGTCGGCGACGAGATCGCCGGGGTTGGAAGAGGCGGTGATGATCCGGGCGATGAGCGCTTCAGCCTTTTGGGTGGGATAACCCACTCGTTCTTCTGCTTGGGAATTCACCGGCGGTATGTCAGTCCATACAGATCCCAGCGTTGCGCCCCGCAGGTATGACTTCTTTTGCGGCATCCCGTCTTCTCCAACGGCATAATCAGCAGCATTGGCGTCAATATATTCTTGCGATGGCCAGTGCCTCCCCTTCGGCGGTGCGTAGAGTTTGCCATCAAACATTCGAGGCGGTCCCGATCCAGCTCCCGACGCGTCGCTCAATCGGTACTTGCCTTTACTATCTTGATACTTGTATTTGACCTCACGATACTCGTCGTTATGAGGGAGTTCGATCTTGTTGAAGATGAACTTGCTTCCCTTGGAATACTTGTAGATTGAGTCGTGAATGGTTGCGAATCGCTCAGCCGTAAAATGCGCCGTCGTGCGCTTCCAGACGATTTCCGAGACGAAGTTCGACTCGCCGAATACCTCCGCAAGTATGAGGCGAACGAAACTGCTCATTCGCCAATCCACATGCACATAAATGCTCCCATCCTCCGCCAGCAGATCCCGCATCAACACCAGCCGTTCGTAGATCATGGCGATGAAGGAGTCGGCCCCTTTGCCCCAGGTGTCGCGGTAGGCGATTTCTTCGAGGATGTTGGGGCGCTTGGTGAAGGTGTCGCCGCCGTCGCCCACTTCGATGTCCATCGAAAAGTCGGCCCCGACGTCGAAGGGCGGGTCGATGTAGATCAGCTTCAGGCCGCCCTGTTTGTCGATCTCATCCCGCAGCGGGCCGTTCTTCAGGCTGGAGAGGATCAGCTTGTTGTCGCCCCAGATGAGCTTGTTGGTCCAGCCCTTCATCTGCCGCCCGCGGGTGTCGAACAGCCCCCCGGCCAGTTCGTCATCCAGCGTCGAACTCTCGATCCGCGGCTCGTCCACCTGCTCGATCGTCTGAAACGGAAGGACGACGTTGCACACCTCGCTGCTCTTGCCGTTCCAGACCAGCTCCACCTCGCGTTTGTCGTCGAACAGCAGGAACCGGTACTTGTCCGGCAGCGGCTTGTCCGCCTCCAGGTAGCGGATGATTTCCTGTTTCTCGGTATCGGTCAGATTCATGTCAACTCCATCAGACGCGGGAATCGCCCCGACGGCGCGCCGCGGACGACGTGCCTGAGTAATGATTAACCACCAGTCCCTGACCTCCGTCAAGAGGAGCCCAGGCAGCCGCCAGTGGAGTCAGCGGTAAACAAACGCAGTAAACAATGCACAGTACCCGGCACCCCTCACTTCCCCCGCCCCGCCCTGGCTGAAAGCTGACCCCCGACAGCCTCCCCTCCTGCTCATCACTCGGAACTCATCACTTCTCCGGAACCCCCGCAACGTTCCCCCCACAAGGAGGAATCCGACCATGCCCCATACCCGAAAAGTGCCCGACACCCGGTCGCCGGCTTCCAGACCGCCCCTCTGCCCTGCTGCGTACCGCCGACTGCGCACAATTCTTTCGCGCGAACGAACCCACCAAAACCGCCTTCCCGACCCCGAAAACACGGTTTCACCCCGAGAACCCCTCAAAAACGAACCCAATCGAAGCCATCCGGCAACAGTCGGCGCGCAACCGGAAACGACCGGCACGGGGGCACGGATGGCCGCGGCGCGCTTCCCGCTGACGCCGGCACGCCTGGCCAGGATGCCGACACGCTCGCCCGGGTTTTCGATGACAATGGTCAGGAACCGGCGCTCGATCTCGGACAGCGTGAAGACGGTCTCGGCCGCCTGATCGATGGTGCCCAGGTCGATCTCGCTTTCAGGTTGCCAGTCGGTGTACTCCTGGGCGAAGACCGTCGGCAGATCGGCCAGCGCGCCGACACTGTCGGCGGCGTCGACGTCGGTGACCGAACCGGGGATGTCCACCCGCGGCACGTCGAGGATGAAGGGCAGGCGCCAGGGACCCTCGGCGAGCTGGGCGATGAACCGGCCGGGACGCAGGTTCTGCTTGGCCCACTGAAGCTGCTCAGGGGTCATGCCCATGTCGGCGCCCAGGCGCTGCCAGTCCGAGTGGGAACCCAGGCGCCCCATCACCTTGGTCGCGAGGTTCGGCACCAGGCCTGGCAGCAGTCCCTGCATCGACTGGCAGGCGAGCCAGATGCTCACGCCGAGGCCTCTGATGAGCCCGGCCACCTCCTCGGCAGGCGCCAGGTCACCTTCAGTGGCGCGATCGGCGAATTGCCGCTGGGCGTCCTCGAAAGCGATGATCAGGTCCAACGCCGCATTGGCTTTGCGCGTCTGGATCCGAAAGTAGAGCACGGAGAACATCAGGTAGCTGAGCATCGCCGTCTTGACGTACTCCGCCGCGCCCTGGAACTCGAACACGATGGAATGCCGGGTCAGGTCGCTCGGCCGCCAGGCCCAGCGCCAGGCGCTGGCCTGAGGGGTCAGGCTGACCAGGAAGGCGCCCAGGCGATCAAGAATCGCCTCCCGCGCCGCGGCATTGAGCCCCTTCGCCACACGGACGCACTCGTACACGTCGATCAGCACCGGCCAGCCCCGCGGCGCTCCCGTGTACACGTCGTATCGCTGATACAGCCCATGGCAGACCTGGCGCAGGATGGACATGGCCCGCTGGGGCAGGTTCAGCACGCGCTGGAGGATGTCGAGCACCATCGACAGGTGGGTGCGCGGGTCGCCGTCGGCCTGCAGCATGTTGAACCGCATCTGTGACGGCCGGAGAATGATCAGCGGGAACTGCGGGCCCAGCAGAAGCCGGAGGTGGCGCATCTCCTGCTTGTACAGGTCGGAGATCCAGACGCGGGCGAAGTGAATCGCTTGCAGGACCAGGTACTTGATCAGGTTGGACTTGGAGGCGCCGGTGTTGCCGCAGATCAGCAGGCTGGCGTTGAGCCAGGCGAGCATGATGGGGATCCAGCGTTCGCTCGTGTCGCGGCCAAGCCTGATCTGGCCGGTGCTCAGCTGGGGACGGCGGAACGGCGCTGTCTCGCCCATGGCCACGGCCGCCTGGTGGCGGCTGACCATCCCGGTGATATCCCCGACAACATCGTCGTCGCCGTCGATGGCGCCGACGTCATAGACGTTTTTCAGGGCGCGCCCGTAGCTTTCGAGCCACAGGTCGTGCTGCTGGCCGTAGACGATGGCATCGAAGAGCCGGGAGTCGCGGATGGGCTTTTTTCTGGCGCTCATTTGCGGTTTTCCTTGTCGAACTCGACGAACGGCGACAGCACGCCCTTGACCACCGTCCGCAGGTGCTGCCGGCGACGCAGTTTTCCGAAGCAATGCCGGCAGAAGCACTCCCTCGAACCATTGGCCCCCTCGCAGAAGGAGGCGTGCTCCAGGCAGAGGGGCCGGGAGCATGCGAGGCACCGGCAGAAGCAGCTTTCGCAGGACAGCCGCCGGCAGCCGGGTTCGCCGCAGCGGCCGCCCATGCGTTTCTTCTTGTTGCAGCCGCAGTGGTAGGTGCTGTCCTGCTCGAGGTTGACGGTGTCGACGCCGCCCTGCGGGCCCATGGACACCACCTTGCCCCCGACCACTTCCTGCACCTCCTCGCCGTCCTCGTCGACCGTCTGGCGGACATGGACGATCCGGCGCACCGGCTGACCGCCGCCGAACAACTGCCGAATCCAGGAAGACACGCCGCACCTCCGACATCACCAGGGTTCTGAGAAGATGGTCCGGTCCAGGAAGGCCAGCCCGAAGCGCACGACCTTGAACACCACGTAGATCGAGGCGATGGAAACGATGATGCCGTTCAACAGCAGCGCGCCATGGATGGCGAACCGGAGCAGATCGGCAAGCAGATCCGTGAGTTTCTGACGCCAGGCCATGATCGACTCCTCATCCACGTTCCGATTCACGTCCGCTGACCTTTCGGTGCCGGGCTTGTCGCCCCGGCGTCGACGAGCGCCCCGGGGTGCGGTCGTCGCGGCGTTCATGGCGCTGATTGCGGCGGTGGACTCGCCGGTGGAACCAGCCGACACCGCAGAGCACCAGGAGGAACAGCAGGGCAAAGCCCAGGGCTGCGTACGGAATCAGAATGAACGAGAGGGGGCCCTCGAGACCGGACGACCCGGCAGATGGCTGGGTTCCACCTGCAGGCTGGAACGTCAACCACATCCCGAGTACGGAGAGCAAAGCCGTACAGCCGCTCAAGACGTTGCGGTTGTTCTGGAGCGCCGGGATGCTCGAAAATGCACGCAGGCTGCAGACCAGGACCAACAACGCGACTGCGCTCAGCAACATTGCCATGGCCATATTTCACCTTTTTTTCTGGCGTTAATGCTCTTCTTGGTGTATACTGACATACATGCACCGTCAGCCGCGCAGGGCCGCGCCATTGAATCTCTCCGATGCCGCGATGGCGGGGAATCGGCGCGGCCGGTTCGCGCGCCTGTTCAAGACCCGCTCGGCTCAGACTGCGGCCGGGAGCGGGCTCAAACGCGCTGACACGGCAGGATCGGTGTGCCGGAAGCAGCGCACGGCCCGCACGTCGGGATGATTGGATGTTTCGACGGAAACAAGGCCTCCATCCTAGACTCGGACGAGGCCTTCAGACTGCGGTCCAATCAAAATATACGACACGTGCGGAGGGAAGTCAAACTCGAAAATCGCCAAAACGACAATAAGGCGGGCCAGTTGGTGGGTGGACCGCTTCGTCCGAAGGCTCGACCTTCTGAAACGCCCACCGGCTGGGCCCGCCTATTCTTTGACTTTCCCTCCCGAACTTCGCAGTTACTCGGATACGCCATTCATCGAATCCTCCATTCTAGAATTCACTGCTTCAGCCCAACCAATTCGCGCCACCCGAAACCGATCATGCGCAGCTTGGGAATGGCCCGCCCAGGCGGGCCAACCACTTCCTGAAGCCCTCGTTGGGGCGCTATTCCGTTGACTTCGCATTGGATCGAGCTCACCGCGGCTCGATTCCAGCTCCTCCT
>CAYVVX010000456.1:0-4994 GCA_964455315.1 uncultured Planctomycetales bacterium
CCAGGGGCGATCCGGACAGTGACAGCGGGGTGCCGCCGAGCTTGATCGGCGCGGAGGGCAAACCCGTGGGAGCAGGCTGCGTGTCGGGAACGGCGCCGCCGATGTGGTCGAGCAGTTCCGTGTCCTCCGGGTCAGGGCGGAAGACTTCGCTGGGATCGGGCGTGCGCGCCGAGGAATTCATGGCCGCGGACTCGGCCCGCTGCCGGTCCACGGCCTCCTGGGCGTTGCGGCGGAGCCGCAGCGGGACGGTGCCGTCGGTCGCGGCCGGGGCGGGCGGCGTATCGGCCTGACCGGACCCGGCACCCGGCATCTCCGGGCCGGTCGCGGGTGGCGGTGCCTCCGCGGGTGCGGTCGCCGGCGGGAGGGACAGGGCCGGCTCGCGTTCGCCGGCCTCCTTCAGTTCATAGGGCGCCTCTTCGATCTCAACCGGATGGGGAGCGAATTCGTAGGCCTCCCTGTCCACATGGACGGGCAGATCCACGGGGCCCAGGTCCGCCAACTGGGTGGTGCCCAGCACCTCGCGCTGCCGCTGGTCGATCAGGCGATACACCTCCTGGTCGGCCTGATCCGCATACCACTGCGCGCATCCGGGCATGACCACGCCAATCAACATCAGAATGCCGACGAAGGATTGTCTGGTGCTCATCTGAATCCGCCCTGGTCCCACCCGGTGTATGCGGAGCTCACACCATGGGTTCGTGGGAAAGGTCCTCGCGTCCCTTGGTTGTCGTGCCCAGCAGCCGCGACGCCCACGCCGAGCGGACGGCCAGGTACAGAGCCCCCACAATAACAACCAGGCCGGCCGCCGCCAGCACCCGGTTGTAATCGTTGCGATCGTAGACCCCCCCTTCGCCCGGCGAGGGCATGACTTCCGGTCGAACCGGCAGGCCGTATTCCGCGGCCAGGTGCTCGATTCGGACCAGGTGCAGCACGGGCACGCCGTCGGTGATGAAGCGGGTCATGACCGAGTCGACGTACTGGCCGCCGGCGGGCAACTGGAAGTTGAGACCCGGCTGATAGGATCGCTTGCCGAGCCGCCGTCCGACCGAGACGGAGCCGCCGCCGACGTTGACGTAGGCGCTGATGGGCATGTCGCCCACGGCTGCCGCCTGATACACGCGCAGGCGTTCCTCGACGCACTGGCCGAGGCTCGCGGACTCCAGGAGCGGGACCCCGTGCCGCTCGGCGGAAGCGCGCAGCTCCGCGCGGCCCTCCGCGCTGAGCCCGCGGGCGAGGTCGTCCACGCCACCGAGCGACGCCGCGGCGGATTTGAACTCGAAGACCCCCTGGTCGCGCAGGCGGGCCTCCATGTCCAGCCAGAGGAAGCCGGGGATATTGGCGCCGAACTGCGACGCGGACGCGCTGGTGATGATGATCGGGCGGACCCCCATCGCCTTGCAGGCCGCGTAGGTGCAGACGTTCAGCGCGGGAAACGAGCCGGAGCAGCCCACCGCGACGTAGTCGTACCGCCTCACACCGGCCCGCTGGAGCATCTCCACGATCACGGCGGCGAAGTTGGGATTGGCGGAGGCCTGCTTGGCGGTGAGCAGGCCCGCGTCGGTGGTCACCGGGCTCATGATCACACCGATCATGCCGGAGCCCGCGGGATCCGTGTCGGGATCGAGGGGATGTCCAAGGTCGATCCGCGCCTGTCGCAGCAGGTTCATGGCCCGGTCGGCGAGCTCGGCGGCCTGAAGCTGAGTCTTGCGGAAGTTCTCGTGCGGACGGCCGGGAACCAGCTCCACCATCGCCATGACGCCCACCGCCAGCAAAGCCAGCGATGCCAGCACCCATTGGGGCACCCCGCGCGGTCGCCAGTAGATCTTCTTCATGGCTCCAGCTCCACGCCCAGAGCCAGGATCAGCACCAGCCGCACCACCACGGCCGCAATCAGCAGCGAACTGAGGGTTTCGACCAGACCCTGGCGGTCGATCCAGATGGCGATCAGTCCGGGGATGATGAAGCCGATGGTGGCGAGCTCCGGAACGGACGCCAGGCTGCCCATCCAGGTGGCGGAGGCCAGGCGCAGCCCGCCGCCCAGCAGGTAGCCGACCAGGATCATCATCACCGTGCGGCGGCGCCCGTACACCAGCATGAACCGGGACAGTCCGTGGACAATGGCATAGGTGACCAGGCCCGCCGCCAGGGTAAGCAGCACATCCAGCGGGCGGTTCAGGTGCAGCGCGATGTATCCGGGAACGACCATGCCACCGGCGGCCAGGCCGAACACCTCGGAGAACAGCAGGCTGACGAAGAGCCCGATGCCGATGGCCAGGGCCAGGGGATCGATCATGCGGCCTCCCCCGCCTCACCGCGATGGTGGAAGAAGCGCACCAGCTCGAGCCCGGGGCCGCCGATGTTGCCCATGCCCATGATCAAGGCCGAAGGCCCGGCGAGCCCGCTGACCAACTGGAAGATCTCCGCGGCGCTGCGATGCTCGGCGACCACCATCCTGCTCATGTCCATGCCCTGCCGGGCGGCGGCGCGGACAAAGACGTGCGTGCCGGTACCGATGAGCACGTAGCGGTCCGCGGCGGGCCAGTGCACGCAGGCGCGGCCGAGCACCAAGGACCGGTCCGGCCGGTCGGAACGGCAGTTGAACACCGCGATGCGCCGGGCCATCTCCGGGTAGCGGCGCAGGGCGATGTTCCAGATCTGCCCGGTGGATTCCGGGTCGTTGGCGGCGAAACCGTTCACGAAGACCAGTCGGCCGGTCGGTGAAGGCAACTCCTGCACGCTCATGGCGCCGGCATCGGGGCGGGCGGTGTGCATGCCGCGCAGGGCGATGTCGCGATCCACCCCCAGGTCGGCACAAACGCGCAAAGCCAGGGCGACGTTGTCAGGATGCTCGATGTACGCGAAGCCGGCCAGCTCCTGCGGCGTCACGGCATCCACCTCCTCGGGGGGCACCGCGATCATCGTGCAGCGGCGATCGCGGGCCGCCGCGCTGAGCACATCAAGGTGGCGGCGCTCGGTGGTGAACAGCTTGCCGCCGACCGGCACCATCCCGGCCAGCGCGCGGGCCACGTTGATCTCGTCGGGGCCCATCACGTCGAGGTGATCCTCGCGGGCGTTGGTGATCACGCCGTGCGTGGCCTGGATCAGCCGCCGTTCGCAGAACCATTGCAGAAACGGCAGCAAGGCCATGCACTCCATGACCAGCACGCGGGCCTGCGACGCCTCGGCGGCACTGACAATGCGGACCTGCTCGATGACGTTGGGGCCGGACGGACGGAACACGGGGTACTCGGCACCGTCCGGAAAAATCATGCGCGGCAGCGTGCCGGTGGTCTTGGCACAGGTGATGATTCCCCCCTCGCGAAGCCCGGCGGCGATCAACCGGGTGACGCTGGACTTGCCCCGGGTGCCGTTGACATGAATCCGGACGGGAATCCGCCGCAGGCGGTGTCGATGGACCAGCCCCTCGACCAGGCTCCCAGCGACGATCAGGCTGGTGAGTGCAAGCAGGAGCCAGAAAGCGCTCATGTCGTTGACCTGCGGGGGTAGGACCGGCGGGCACGGTGCGGCAAATCGCACCCGCGAGGGGGCATCTTGGCGGTCAGGCCCACCCGCGTCAAGCCATCCGCCGGGCAGGGGAGCCGGCCGGGGCGTCCATCTCTCGCCGCAAACCTCCGGCCTGATCCGGGTGTCTCCTCCTGATGACGCGACCCGCCGTCAGGGCGGGCGGAGCGGGCTCCCCCGCTCGAATCACGCAGGGTCGGGCGGTCGGGACCACCGGAGGGCTTCTCCGCGGTTCGCGACCGTTGTATCGTTGGGCGGCTTCGCGCCGGGATTCGGGCAGGTCCGGACTACCCGGGCGCTCCCCGACCGGGGCGTGACATGATCGGCGGGTGGCACGGTCAGGCGTACGCGCATGGCCGTGATGTGGGCACACTGCCGGTGCCCGAGTTCGTCACGGCCGACGCTGTCACGGACTTCTCCCCGACCGCGAGGACCCGGCACGGGACCGACCATCATGGACGAGCACCACCGCATCATGGAGCAACCAATGAGGCGCATCCTGACCCTGGCGGCCATCTCGGCCCTGACTTTCGTCCCGGCGTCGCCCGCCCAGGACATCGATGCGGCCCAGAACAAGGCCCTGGCCATCCGGGCCGCCAAGGCGGATGCCTACCGCAAGCTGGCCGAGACCATCAAGGGTTTGCAGATCAACGCCACCACCACGGTGCGCGACTTCGTCACCGAGAGCGACGACATCCGGGCCTCGATGGATGAGCTCATCAAGGGCGTCCGGCTGGGGGAGCCCACCTGTTTCGAGGATGGGGTCTGCGAAGTGCCGGCCGAGGTCACCGTCGAGCGGGTGGTGCAGGCGCTGCAGGAAACCCACCGGGCTCACTACAAGGGCGACCGGCTCAAGTCCGCCGACTTCGAGCAGATCAACCGGCATACCGAGCGGAACATCATCAAGGTGGTCGGACAGGGGGCTCCGCGCGAGGATCTGCCGCCGGGGCTTCCCGGGGGTGTGATCGAAAAGCTGGGCGGACCTCCGCCGCCGGCCCGCCCGACGCTCCCGCCGCTGTGGCAGCAGATCGGCGGCCGGGCCAGGCTCAACGCCGAACGGGCCGCCCGCGTCGATGCCATGCGCCAGCTCGTCGAGCGGATCAAGGGCGTCCGCATCAGCTCCGACACGGTGGTTCGCGACTTCATGACCGAGTCCGATCGTATCACCGCCCAGGCGATGGCCACGCTGGTCGGCGCCACCGAGGTAAGCAAGTTCTTTCACGCCGATGAGCCGATCGTGGAGGTGACCATGGAGGTTCCGCTCGAGTCGGTCGTCGAAGTGATCAAGCGGGTACACAGCTCCACCACCCAGGGCGGGCACATCAAGGGGCTGGACGTCAGCGAGATTTCCCGCTCGAACAACCGCAGGACCTTCCAGGCCACCGGCATGGGCATCCCGGACAGGCAGTACCTCACCGCATACAACCAGAAGGCGCCGCCGCAGATGCAGGTGCCCCCGTGGGCCATGGACC
>CAYVVX010000457.1:0-4979 GCA_964455315.1 uncultured Planctomycetales bacterium
CGGCGAGATCAAGCAGAAAGATCTGCCGATCATGGGGGCTGACCGGGTACAGTTGGCCGATCTGAATCGTGATGATTATCCGGATCTGGTATTCAGTCTGTGTGCAGACGGCCTTCAGGTACCCCGTCGGTTCATTCGAATCGCTTACGGCGGCAAGGATGGCTGGACGTCGCAACGATGTACGGGCCTGCTGCCGGCCCACCGTCCCTTGGGCCTTGCCGTGGTGGACCTCAACGCCGACGCCTGGCCAGACATTGCCGTACTCAACAGTGACGATTGGGTATCCAGAGTGCCACCGGATGAAACCATTCGTATCTATTGGGGCAGTCAGGATGGCTACCTGCTGAAGACGTACCAGGACATCGGCGAGCCGGACATCCTGTCGCTGACCGGGGCGGATCTGGATGGGGATGGGGCGAACGATCTGGTGGTGCTCAACAAGACCGGTGGAGCCAGGGTGTTCTGGTCGAACGCGGCTCATACCCAGGGCGATGACATGGCCAGCTCGCTGATCAAGCTGCCTTCGGATGATGTCGGTTGCGTCACTGTGGCCGACTGCGATGGCGACGGCCTGGTGGATCTGATCTTTGGCACCAGCCAGGACCGGTTGTATCTGCTCCGGGGCCGGGCCGGCCGCCGCTTCGACGCGCCACGCACACTTCCGGGCGTTGCGGCGACGCACATATCGGTCGGCGATCTGGATGACGACGATCATCCCGATCTGGTGCTGAACTCCTTTGTCGTCGGCAGGGCCGCGGGTGGTGAAGTGACCGGAGCCGCGGATCAAGTGCCCGCTTTCGTCCTGATTCTCTGGGGAGACACGAACGGCTATGACGCGAAGCGCTCGACCAGACTGCCGGTTCTGAACGCCCAATCAACAGCCATAGGTGACTTGAACGGCGATGGCCGGATGGACCTGGCGGTGGCGATCTACCAGGGCGACGAGACCTTCGCCGGCCAGTCTTTGTTCTACTTCAGCACGGGTCATCGCCAGTTTCGCAGGAGCGAGCAGGGCGTTCGCACGGAAGGCGCTACCCAGGTGGTCATCGCTCCGGCGCAGGGTGATTTGCCCAGTCAAGCCGTTTTTGCCAACAGCATGGGTGGCACGTTGTCCGAACGCATTCCGGTTTATTTGTACTGGGGCGGCCCGGAGGGTTTCCGTCCGGATCGGCGATGGGAAATCCCCTGCCAAAGTGGTCACGAGGCCAGCTCGGCCGATCTCAACGCCGATGGGTTCATCGACTTGATTGTCACCTACACCGGTCACGGTGGTGACGCCGCGCTGAAACACTCATTGATCGGGACGAACATTCTATGGGGAAGTGACCACGGCTTTGATCTGGAGAATGGACGAACCATTCTGCCCGAATCCGATCCCTATATGGATACGACGAACGTTGCCGATCTGAACCGTGATGGATTCCTGGATATTGCCGTGGGCGGCTGGGCGGAGACCAGGGCTACCGCCATTTACTACGGCGCCGCGGACGGTTTTAAGATCGAGAATAAGACGGTTCTCGAGACGGAAGGGCGCGGCCAGGGAGTGGTCATTGCCGACTTCAATCGTGACGAGTGGCTGGACCTGGCGGTGACCAGCGCCGAGAAGGATATGGTTCGAGTGTTCTGGGGCAGCCCCGGTGGCTTTGATAACGACCGGCAGCGCCATCTGCTTGCTCCGTATCCTATCAGTATTGAAACGGCCGATCTCGATGCCGACGGGTGGCTCGATCTAATCGTGTCCAGCTACTCCGACATGACCAATGTGTATTTCGACACGGGCAATCACATATTCTGGGGAAGCGCGGCGGGTTTCAGCCATCACAACAGCCAATGGTTGCCGGGCAACTGTACCATGTGGCATGCGGTGGCGGATTTCGACGGGGACGGGTTTCTCGACATGTTTTTCCCCAACTACCACGGCCAGATCAGTCGTGACCAGCTGGCGTCCTATTTCTATTGGGGGTCGGCGGACGGTTTTCACTGGCAGCGCCGAACGGCGTTGATCTGCAACTCGGCCTGCGGGACCCAGGTGGGTGATTTCAACCACGACGGCCTCATCGATCTGGTGGTTGCCAACCATACGGTGTACGGCGATCACAAGGCGGATTCGCAGGTGGTTTACAACGACGGCAAGCGATTCGAAAAACCAGGTATACAGCACTTACCCACGCTCGGTGCGCACTACATGTGGATCCAGGACATGGGCCATATCTACGATCGTAAGTGGCGGCAGACATATGAGTCGTCGGTGTTTCATATGAATGGATCCGCCGGGACTGGTACGCTCGTGTACGAGGCTCGAGAACCCGATGGGACCAAGCTGGTCTTCTCGGCACGATCCGCGCCTGACCACGCGGAATTGAAAAGCCGACAGTGGAGGGCTGTCGAGAACGGTGCGTTCACGCTGGACGTGGGTGACCGCGCTCTGCAGTACCGGGCGACCTTTCATTCCGATAACGGGGATCGGTATCCCATTCTCGACCGGGTCGTGATCACGCTGGGCGGATGATCGGTAGTCGCTGCCTCCCGCCACGGGGCGGCGACCCGGCAGACAAAGGGAACCTCATGTATCTCCGGCCGTTTGCCATCCTGGCTTGGACGATCGTGGCAGCAGCGGCCTGCGGCGCTGATCAGGGGCAGGTGGCGCTGACTCCGGATCCAGTCATATTGTGCCCGCGCAATGTCGAGGTACCTTTTCCTTATATTCATGGCGGGATAAGACAGTGGTCGATTCTTCAAAGTACCCTTCCGCCCGAAGCGCGCGTGAAGCTGACGGCGAAGCGCGATCAGCAGATTCTGTCGGAGGGGCAACGCTTGTCTTTGCCCGGGCTGGCGATTTCGCTCACGAGTGATGGCCGGCTGCGCATTGTGTCGGATCGCAGCGAGCCGGCAATCTCGTTTGATCTCCAGGTGGTTATCGAACCACCGGACGGCTCCAGCGAAGCGCAGACGCTCCAGGTCCGTCCGGCCCCGCCGGACCGGCCGCTGACTTACTGTTCGGATTTTACTTCCGAGGTCATACGTATCTTTATGTCCGACAACGGGCGGTATCGTCCGGTCGACAAGTCCGCCTTCGATCAGTACTTCCGTCGGATTCAGGCCCACGGCATGAACCGGCTCATCGTCTGGCTGACGCCATTCCCGTTGATCGCCGACCCGGACGATTACCCAGAAGCGGATTGGGACCGGTACGCCGAGCAGGCGCGGGCCATCATCGAGTGCGAGGAACTCTCCGCCGCGATGCATGAGAGGACCGGTTTCATCACCTGGGCGTGGCTTCGGGTACTGCTCGCCCTGCGACTCAGGCGCGACTTCGGCCCGATGTTCTGCCGAAGCGCTGCTGAACACGGGATCGCTTTGACCGCCAGCTTTCGACCGTTTGAACCCGCCTTGACGAAGTACTACGAGGTCCCCGCATTCGACACCGACGGGGTTTTCCTGTGGGGGTTTCTGCCCCTGGCGGCGCCGACGGTGAACTATCACCCCGACGAGGTCTGTTTCGCCAACTACCGCACGATCCTGGCGGAGATGGGGCACGCCGAGCGCGGCGTTCTCGATACGCTGGAAATCAATGGTGCGCGAAACGCGGCCGCATTCGTTGAGCGATTCAACCTCCATCGGGACAACCTGAGGATTGTGGCCTGCAGCTTCCCGCCACAACAGGATGATTCATTCGTGCTTCACCGTCAGTCTGACGGCAGCTTCAAGCTGCGGCCCTTTCACGAGATTCGGGAACGCGTGGAAACCCGCCTCGAAGTCCTCACCGGCTACACGATCGAGGTCGAGCGGGGCGATCGCCTGAAGATCACTGGGCTGAATGTCGCGGATCACCATCGCTATCTGATTCTGACCTGCCCGACCGGGGCGGAGGCGGCGCTGGACTGCTCCACCCAGCAGCCGGTGGTTCAGCGGTCGAAAGCGGGTAATCGGCTCGACCGCGGCGTCGTCTACTGGGTGCTGAACGGCCCGGCGGAACAGCGTCAGCAGAGCCGGGTCGGCGGCATCACCGCGACCGGTGAGTACAACGCCGAGTTTCAGGCCAACGAAAGCAGTTGGAGGTTCCTGGCGCAAGCGTCCGAACGCCAGTCTCTGAGCGACCATGCCCTGGTGATCGACCGAGGATCGCCCTGGTCCGTGGAATCGATTGACTTCAACCGACCGGCGGCTCGGAAGATGGCGGTGGACCAGCTCAAGACCCTGCTCGCGTACCCTGCGTTCGATGAACTCTTTATCAACACCCGATCGCACATCCATCTGCCCGCGTCCATGGGCGACGGCGAACTTGGCGTCCAGCCCATCGCGCGCTATCGTGCGGAGGCCAAACAGTACCATCACCTCGGACTCGATTTTGCGTATGCGCCGCTGGCGATTGCCACTGATGAGACGCTCTCATCGTACGCTTCCGCGGCGGATGCGGTGGAGATGATTACCACATGGCAGCCGGGTGAATGGATAGGGGAATGCCGCACACCCAACACGCCCTATCGTTATCGTTATGCTCGCAATGTCGAGACCGCCCGGGGGGTGCGCAAGCTCCTCCAGGAGATGCAGCAGGCGTTTCCCGGTGTACGGACCCGCGTGGTGATACCCGAGCGCGCGGGCGTCAGTCGCTCCTCGGAGGACGGATTGGCCTCCAGCGTCAACCAGATGTATCACTACGGCGAAGCGATGGCGATGGTTGACCTGGCCGGACTCGATGTCGAACCGGTGTTCTTCGGCCTTCGCAATCTGCCCACCTTCGAACTGTTGCCCCGGTTCGTCACCGAGGCCGCCGCGGACATGGCCAACAACCATGGGGCCGATGCCCGGGGCCCGCGCAGCTTCTGGTATGAATCCCAGGGCACGCTCGGGAGCGTCGTTCGGGCCGGCAGCAAGCCGGGCGATGATCTCGATATGGCGCGACGACAGCGTGAGCGAATCATCTGTTACTACTCCGACACCGAATATCTGAACACATTGAGATTTGTGTCGTATAGAAG
>CAYVVX010000458.1:0-471 GCA_964455315.1 uncultured Planctomycetales bacterium
GGTACTGGGCATCGGCGGGTCGGCGCTGGGCAACATCGCCGTGCAACACGCGCTCAACTCGAACTTGTGGAACCTGCAGCCGCCGTCCATGCGCCGCGGGCCGCGGCTGTTCGTCATGGACAACGTCGACCCGGTGCACTTCGAGGCGGTCATGCGGCTGTGCGAACCCAACCTCGCCGGCACGCTGGTCAACGTGATCAGCAAGTCCGGCGAGACCGCCGAAACCAGCGCCCAGTTCCTCATCGTCCGCGACCGGCTCATCCAGGCCCTCGGCGAGGAGGAAGCCAAACGGCGGATCATCGTGACCACCGACGCGGCCAGGGGCACCATGCGTTCGGTCGTGGACCAGGAGGGCTACGAGTCGCTGATCGTACCGGACGGCGTGGGTGGGCGGTTCAGCGTACTCACACCGGTGGGACTGTTCTCCGCGGCCATGTGCGGCATTCACATCGACGCGCTGTTGGAGGGCGC
>CAYVVX010000458.1:481-4966 GCA_964455315.1 uncultured Planctomycetales bacterium
ACGTCCGATCCCGACCCCAAGATCAACCCGGCCGCGCGGATCGCCGCCACCCATTACCTCTACATGCAGAAGGGCAAGCCGCTGCACGTGATGATGCCCTACAGCCAGCAGCTCAAGGACATGGCCGACTGGTACGCCCAGCTCTGGGCCGAAAGCCTGGGCAAGATCCGCCCGGCCGACCAGGTCAGCGTGGGCCCGACGCCGATCAAGGCCCTGGGGGCGACGGATCAGCATTCGCAGGTGCAGCTCTACCGCGAGGGGCCCAACGACAAGGTGTTCACCTTCCTGGAGGTGATGGAGTTCGACTGCGACTCGATCATCCCGCGGGCCTTCGAGGGCGTCGAAGCGATGGAGTACCTCGGCCGCAGCACCGAGGGCACGCTCGGCGGGCTGCTGGCGGCGGAGAAGAAGGCCACCGCGCTGGCCATGCGGCACAGTAAGCGCCCGTCGCTGACCATCCGCTTCCCGCGGGTCAACGCCCACACCATCGGCGAGTTCATCTACCTGTACGAGTGCGCCGTGCCGATCATGGGCAAGCTGCTGGAGATCGACCCGTACGATCAGCCGGCCGTGGAACTCGGCAAGGTGCTGACCTTCCACTTCATGGGCCGGAAGGGCTACGAGACGCCGGAGATCCCGGTGTGAAGAAGGCTTTCAGCCGTCAGCTCTCAGCCATCAGCCAGATCCAGGAAGCGTCTTACTGAATGGCCGACAACTGATCGCTGAGAGCTGACAGCCGCTCGCAACTGGCGACTCTTTCCATGCATCACGCCGTCATCATGGCCGGAGGATCGGGGACGCGGCTGTGGCCGTTGAGCAGCCCGCAGCGCCCCAAGCAGCTTCTGCGGCTGTTCGCGGGCAAGTCGCTCCTGCGGCTCAGCTACGAGCGGCTGGCCGGCCTGCTTCCAGCGGAGCGGATCCATCTCATCACCGGTGCGGATCAACTCGCGCTGCTCAGCGCGGAACTGCCCGAGCTGCCGCCGGAGAACCTCATCGGCGAGCCGACACCGCGCGACACCGCCAACGCCGTGGGGCTGGCCGCGTGGCGGCTGCGACTGCGCGATCCTGACGGGGTGATGGGGATCTTCACGGCCGACCAGATCATCACGCCGGTGGAGCGGTTTCAGGAAACCGTGCGGCGCGGCTTCGAAACGGCGGAGCGGCAGGCCGATGCATTGATCACCTTCGGCATCCGCCCGACGAGCCCGCACACGGGTTACGGGTACGTGCAGCGCGGGCCGGAGGTCGAGCCGGGCGTGTTCGAGGTGGTGCGGTTCAAGGAGAAGCCGGACCTGGCGACTGCCCAGGGCTACCTGGACAGCGGCGGCTTCGACTGGAACAGCGGCATGTTCGTGTGGCGGCTGGCGACCATCGTCGAGCGGTTCCGGGCCCAGCAGCCGGAGACGGCCCGGGTGCTGGATCAGATCGCCCCGCGGCTGGGCGTTCCGGCCGAAGCGACGGCGGTGAAGGAGGCGTTCGGAGGACTGCCGCGGATCTCGGTCGATTACGCGATTCTCGAGCAGGCCCCGCGGGTGCTGAACGTGCCGATGGACTGCGCCTGGCTGGACGTGGGCTCGTGGACGTCGCTGGCCGAGATCGTCGCCCCTGACGATGCGGGCAACACGGTTGCCGGTGCGCGGGTGGTCGCATTGGACGCAACCGACAACGTGATGGTGAGCGAATCGGATCACCTGATCGCGGCCATCGGCGTCGAAGGCCTGGTGATCGTGCATTCCCCGGGAGCCACGCTGGTCTGTCGCCGCGAGGACGCCCAGCGGGTCAAGGAGATCGCCGAGCAGATGACAACACCGCCGGACTCCTCCGCTCCAGCCTGATGAGCCGGACGGCCAGGCGGGACGTCGGTCGACTCTCAGAGGCCGGGCGACCAACCGCTTCGAAGACGATCAGCTGCTGAGCCACGCCACGAGCGACAATCCCACCAGGCCAAGGTACAGCGCGCAGAAGAACCCGCCCACGACGATGCCGATCCAGGCGTGGACGGCGCCGTGGACGCGCGGGTCGCGTTTTCTACGCCGCAGACCCCTGATGCCCAGCACAAAAGCCGCGCCGCCCAGCAGGATGCCCAGGAGCGGAATGACCGAGAAGATCCCCAGGTAGTAGGCCAGCAGCGCCTCCACGTTTTTGTAGGGAATGATCACCTCGACCGCGCCGTCGGGCTGCGGAGGCGGGGCGTAGCCCATGACCGGGGGCTCGATCGGCGGCGTCAGCGGCGGCGGCGGAGAGGGAGCCGAGGCGCTGCGCGATTCCTGGGGCTCGGTCGGATCCATGAGCAGCCTCCGAGGTGTGATCGCTCGGGAAGTCCCGGGCGGATGCATGGTAGCCGCCGGCATCCCCTCCTACAATGGACCTGTTGCGGGTAAGGGTGGCGCGAACCCCGGGAGCCGGTGGCGGATGAGCAGCATTCTGGGCGTTGATCTGGGCACGCGACGCATCGGGCTGGCGGTCGCCGACGAGGAAGGAACCTTCGTTTCCCCGCTGGCGGTGATTCCCGCGGGGCGCGATCTCGAAGCCAGCGCGGGCGCGATCCTGGATGCGGCGTCGGACTACGACCTCGCCGCCATCGTCATCGGGCTGCCCCTGAACATGGACGACACCGAGGGCCCGCAGGCCAGACTGTCCCACGCCCTGGCCGAGGCGCTGCGCGTGCAAATCAACCGCCGCCCCACCGCGGGCGCCGCGGGGATCACCATCCACCTGCACGACGAACGGCTGTCATCGCACGCCGCCGACGCGAAGCTGATCGATCTGAACCTGACCAGAAAGAAAAAGAAGGCCCGCCAGGACGCGCTGGCGGCGATGGTGATCGTGCAGTCATTCCTGGCCGACAGGGAGGGGCGCTAGCCCGCCGACTCAGGCCTGCACGCCGAACAACAGGCGGAAGAAGCCGATGATGCCCGCGTCGAAGACCCCGGTGATCAACTGGGCGATGATCTCGGAGATGAATGCCCGGAACTCCGTCCCCTTCAGGTAGGGGCCGATCTGACCGAAGCTGAAATCCATGACCGGCAGCAGCAGCCAGGGGGCCGCGAAACTGTAGAGGGTGGTCTGAAGTCGTCGCATCGTATCACTCCCGCTCTTCACTGCCATGAGCCCAGCCTATTCTCGGGCG
This sequence comes from uncultured Planctomycetales bacterium, assembly GCA_964455315.1. Taxonomy (GTDB): domain Bacteria; phylum Planctomycetota; class Phycisphaerae; order UBA1845; family PWPN01; genus CAYVVX01. Next base: position 3,612 of record CAYVVX010000458.1, read on the forward strand.
CCGGCGGCGGGCCGTCAAGCTCAACCCTTGCGGAAGATCAGGAAACCCGCCGCCACGATCAGGGTGAACCCGGCCAGGTGGTTCCAGCGGACCGCCTCCTTCAGATACAGCACCGAGAACACCGCGAAAACAGTCAGGGTGATGATTTCCTGCATACCCTTGAGCTGAGCCGCGGAGAACTGTCCGTGGCCGATGCGGTTGGCGGGCACCTGGAAGCAATACTCGAAAAAGGCGATCAGCCAACTGGCCACGATGACGGTGAACAGGGCGGCATTCTTGTACCTGAGGTGGCCGTACCAGGCGAAGGTCATGAACACGTTGGAGATGGTCAGCAGCAGGATGGTTTTCATACGCGACCGTCAGGACGAAGATGCGGCCATCAGCTTCGCCTCGGCGGCGCGGGCGGCGTGCTGGCCACGCTGAACATTGACGAAGCCGAGCAGCACACCGCCGACGATGAAGAAGGCGATGACCGACAGGATGGCGCTCCGCGATGACCCGGTGCTGGTTCCGGCGATGAAGAAGATCATCGGCCCGAGAATGCCGGCGAACTTCTCCACCACCGCGAAGAAGCCGAAGAACTGCCCGGACTGCTGCCGCGGGATCATGCTGGCGAACAGCGAGCGGGACAGCGCCTGCGTCCCGCCCTGGACCATGCCCACCAGCAGGGCCAGCAGCAGGAAGTGCATGCCCGTTTTCATGTGGTAGCCGAGGATGCTGATGGCCGCGTAGACCACGAGCCCGAGAAAGATGGCCGGCTTGCTGCCGATCCGCCCGGCGAGCATACCGAAGAGAAACGCGCAGGGGATGCCCACGAACTGGGTGATCATGATGGCGCCGATGACGGTGCCCTGGTCGATACCGGTGACGTCGGCGTACTGCCCGGCCATGCGGATGATGGTGCCGATCCCGTCGTTGTAGATGAGAAAGGCGATGAGCATGATGAACGCGTCGCGGTAGCTGCGCAGCTCGCGGAAGGTGCGGCCGAGCTGGGTGAAGGTGGCCTTGACCAGCGGCGCGAGCCCCGCGCCGGGCGGCTTCATGTGCAAGGCCGGCTCGGGCACGTGGCGGAACAGGGGGATGGAGAACAGCAGCCACCAGGCACCGACGCTGACGAAGGACAACCGGACCACCATCGTCTTGTCGAGCCCGAGCCATTCGGGAAAGCTGATGAACAGAAGCTGCACCGCCAGCAGCACGCCGCCGCCGACATAGCCGAGGGCGTAACCGGCGGTGGAAACGCGGTCCACCTCCTCATTGCCGGCGATGTGCGGCAGGAGCGAGTCGTAGAACACGAAGGGCCGGCCGGCGGAATCCGCGCCACGACGTGGCCGCCGAAGCGGCGGTCGAGCTCG
>CAYVVX010000459.1:0-4055 GCA_964455315.1 uncultured Planctomycetales bacterium
GCAGATGTACGAGCGCATGGGCGCCGTGTACCGTCACGGCGATGCGGGCCTGCAACTGGTCTTCGATGAGCGGAGCCTGCGCCGCTTCTACCTGCACGACGTCCTGCTCCACGAGATCGGCCACCACGTCGAGCGCCACCGCGAGCGCGCCCCCAGCCTCCAGTCCGAGCGCTACGCCACCTGGTTCGCCGAAGCCCTCCACCGCGCCCTCTGACCCCTCTGGGCCCTGCACTGTGGCACCGGTTTTCAGCCGGTGCGATGCTGTGACCCTGTACTGCTATCGATCAGAATCTTCGCGCCTCGCAAAGATTATCCACCGCGGGAAGCCGTAACTCATGCTCCAGGTGCTGGATATGAACGTCAAAGCCGGGCCCGCAACGCCGGATCTGCCATCTCAAATCTCAGATCCTCCATCTTCTTTGCGTCCTCGGCGTCTCTGCGGTTCCAAACTCCTTGGGTTGCGGGCAAACCCCGCGCTAAGTGATCTGCGGGCCTCTCTTCTGCCCCTTCGCTGCAATGAACGCCGTTCCGCCGCTCCTCCGCCCGCCGCAACACCCCGCCATGTTCCCACCCCATGAAGGAGTTCGCCCATGCCTCCCGTTCAACCGCCGAGTCCATGCTGCATATTTTTTTGGTCAAACGAAGCCACCAAAACCGCGTTCGCGACCCTGAGAACGCGGTTTTCCCCCGAGAACCCACCGAAATCGAACCCATTTCGAACCCAACCGCGCCGCGTCGCTCACGCCTCCGCTTCCCCGTTCACTACGAACGCCGACGGGCACAGCTTCTTCAGCGTGCACTCCGCACAGCGCGGCTTCCGCGCGGTGCACACCTTTCGGCCGTGCCAGATCAGCGCGTGCCCCGTGTACGTCCACTCGTAGCGCGGCAGCACCTGCATCAGATCCTGCTCGATCTTCACCGCGTCCTTGCTGTCCCGCGCCGTCCAGCTCAGCGCCAGCCGCCGCGACAGCCGCCCGATGTGCGTGTCCACCACCACGCCCTCGTTCTTGCCGAACCACGTGCCCAGCACCACGTTGGCGGTCTTGCGGGCCACGCCGGGCAGCTCGATGAGCTTCTCCATCGCGTCCGGCACCTCGCCGCCATGCCGCTCGACGATGATCCGGCAGGCGTTGATGATGCTCCTGGTCTTCTGCCGGAAAAACCCGGTGGCGTGGATCAGCTTCTCCACCTCGGCCGGGTCCGCCGCGGCCAGCGACGCCGCGTCCGGGTATCTCGCGAACAGCGCCGGCGTCACCTTGTTGACCGTCTCGTCGGTGGACTGGGCCGAGAGAATCGTGCTGATCAGCAGTTGCAGGGCGGTACCGTGGGTCAGCGCACAGGTCGCCTCCGGGTACAGGTTCCTGAGTTCGTCGATGATCTTCTTCGTCCGCCGCGAGCGCTGCTCCAGCGTCTCATCCGTGGGCACCGCGTCCGGCACCGCCGTCGCGGACTTCGTTGCGCCCGCCGCCTTCCTTCCCTTGCGCGAAGTCACCTTCTTCTTGAGTGACTTGCTTTCACCTTGTGCATCGTCCCCCTTCCTGTGGGAACGGTTTTCAACCGGTCCATCGTCCGGCTTTGCCCGACCCTTCCGCGCCGCCTGCCCCCCGGCCACCCGGGGGACAATCTGCACTTCGTCCCCGTCCGCCAGCGGCGCGTCGCCCGTCGCCTCGTCGCCGTTGATCAGCCAGCGGAACACGCCCGGTTCCACGCGCAACGCCGGATGCCGCGCCTCCAGCAGCTCGCGCAGATCGTCCAGTGTCGCCGGAGGTACCAGGTGGTACTCCAGTTGCTCGTGGCCGACTTCCTCGGCCACCGGTCCGATGAGGCTGACATGCACTTCGATCATGACAGGCACCGCCTTCGCATGTGTCGCCCGCGTCGCGCTCAGGCCACCTTCACCGAGCACTCGATCCCGTTGCCGACGTCGATCAGCGCGGAGGCGAAACGCCGGTCGGCCCGGACCCAGGGCAGGAACTCCCCGGCCACCACTTCGTTCGAGGTCGCGTTGTCGGTCAGCACCACGCCGCCGATGGGCATGAGTGCATGGAGCAGCTCCGCGTAATGGATGCAATTCTCCTTGTCCGCGTCGTTGAGGGCCAGGTCGATCGGCCCGCTCAGCGCTGCGAGCACCTCCGCCGCCGGCGCCACCCGGCAGTCGATCACCACGTCGAGCCCCGCCTCGCGGAAGTACCCGCGGGCGATGTCGCTCTTGCGCTGTTCGATGTCGATGGTGACCAGCGTCCCGCCGTTGGCCGCCGCCGCCGCTCCGATCCACAACCCGCTGTAGCCGTAGCTGGTGCCGATCTCGACGCAGCGCCGGGCCTTGCATGCCAGCACGATGCCGTGCACGAACCGGGCGGAAACCTCCGGCAGCGCCCAGGCGTCGTCTTTGGTGTCGATAAACGCCCGCACCCTGGCGATGACCTGCTCAATGCGTTGATCCATGATGGGCCTCCAGCGAAAGCGGCATTGTATCCGTCGAGCGCGATGGCGCCGAGCAACCGCGCAGCCGGCGCGGGCGTGCGAAGCTGTGCAAGGAAGTGTAATCTTCCCCCACATGCCCGCCACAGCCACGACACCCGCCGAGACACCGCCGCCCGGCCGACCCCGGTCGCGCTTCGCCTTCTGGATCGCCTGCGTGGCATTGCCGTTCGCCGTCTGGCTCGGACCCGCATCGACGCACGTTCGCATCGTGGTCACCGCGCTGGCCTGGGCGGCCCTGGTGATGGGCATGCTCATCCGCTGGGCCGGCGCGGACCGTCGTCGCAGGCGGATCATGTTCCGGCTGCTGCTGGCCGTGCCGGTGATGCTGCTGAGCTTCGAACTGCTGTATGCCTGGACGGACTGGAGGGAAGCGGAGTTGACCGCCCCGCTGCGGATGGGCGGCGGGTCCCATCGCTCGGGCATGCTCGAGCGCGGCGAGCCCTGCGGGTATCACCTGATTCCCGCGCGAAGTTACGCGGTGTTCGGCGGCACGCTGCGCATCGACGCGAACGGCTTCCGCAACACCGGCGACGTCAGCGAGGCCAGGTCGCCCGGCGTCCGCCGGCTGATGCTCCTGGGAGGCTCGACGGCGTTCGGCTGGGGATTGCCCGACGGTGAGGATCTCGCCGCGCACCTCCAGGAGGAGTTGTCCGGCGCGGAGAAATGGGAGGTGATCAACGCGGCCGTACCCTACTACACCTCCTGGCAGGAAGCCTGCGCGTACACGCATCGGCTGCACCGCTTTCAGCCGGACGTGGTGGTGGTCCTCGACGGGCGCAACGACGTTCGCTACGCGATCATGCAGGGCGGGAACTGGACACCGGCCTCCGAGGGAGGCGTCGGCGAACTGCCCTTCGTGGATGCTGCGCCCGGCACCATCACCGGCGATCCGGCCAGGCGAAGCCTGCTCATGCGCAGCGCCCTGTATCGCCGCGTGTATGCCCGGGTGGCGCCGCGTTACGTGCCTCCCCCGGTGCGGCCGCCCGCGGAAGGGGCGGCGGCCGACAGCGGTGCCCTCGCCAGGGTGGATGCCCGGTTCATCGAGCAGTTCAACGACCACCGGCGGCAGATCGCCGAGCGGGTCACGCGCGACGGCGGCGCCTGCATCCTCGCTCTGCAGCCGGTCATCCACGTGGGCAAGCCGCTGACGCCTGAGGAGCAACGGTTCAGCCACATGTGGGACGATCTTGGCGAGCAGTTCGGGGCGGTCTGGCCGCTGCTGCGCAGCGCGGTGGTGGATGCCGAGGGGCCCGGTGTGCGGCTGGACCTGACCGAGGTGTTCGCCGACTTCGACGGCCAGGCGTATCTTGACGAGTGCCACTACACGTCGGCGGGCAGCCGCCGGATCGCCGAGGTGCTCGCTGAACAGGTCCTCCAGCTCGTCGAGGGTGCGGGCGGGGCGTCGTCTCGGCGCTGAGCGGCGCCGGGCGTATAATCGGTCCGCGTCGAACCACTGGCAGCATGATCGAACACCGGGCGGCGGACATTTCGCGGAAGAGGTTTCATGGCGGCGACAATCATCGACGGCAAGCGGATGGTGGCCTTCGACCCGAACGGCCTATTCGACGTGA
>CAYVVX010000459.1:4065-4962 GCA_964455315.1 uncultured Planctomycetales bacterium
AGCGACTCAAGCTCGCGGCCGTGCTGGTCGGCGAGCCCCCGGCCAGCCTGCTCTACGCGAAGTCGCAGGCCAGCCAGTGCGAGCAGATGGGCATGGCCTACGAGCTCGTCCGGCTGCCGGCCGAGAGCAGCGCGGAGCAGATCGCCGCGGCCATCGAGTTGCTGAACGACGACGTGACGGTGACCGGGATCATGCTGCATCTGCCGCTGCCCGACGGGATTGACACACCGGCATTGCAGTATCGCATCGACCCGTACAAGGACGTGGAGGGGGTCAACCCGGCGAACATCGGGCTTGTCTTCTACGGGCAGCCGATCATCGCACCGTGCACCGCCCTGGCGGTGGTCGAGATCGTCAACGAGACGCACATGACCCTGCGCGGGGCTCACGCTGTGGTGGTGGGGCAGGGGGCCATCGTCGGCCGGCCGGTGAGCGTGTTCCTGCTGCAGCGCGAGGCGACGGTGACGGCGTGCCACGTGGCGACGCGGGATCTGATCGAGCATACCCGGCGGGCGGACCTGCTGATCGTCGCGGTGGGCAAGGCCGGCCTGATCACCCGCGAGCATGTCAAACCCGGCGCGGTGGTCATCGACGTGGGTATCAACCGGGTGAGCAGCGTGGACGCCGAAGGCAACAAGGTGTCGCGCACGGTCGGTGACGTGGATTTCGACGCCGTCCGCGAGATCGCCGCGGCGATCACCCCCGTCCCCGGCGGCGTCGGCCCGGTGACGGTGACCATGCTCCTGCGCAACACCGTCGAAGCCGCCAGAAAGCAGATGAGCCGGGTGCTGTGAAGGGATGGCACATTTGAGCGACAGGAAAGTGAGAATGTGCCCGCGGATCACTTAGCGCGGGCTCTGCCCGCAACCCAAGGAGTTTGGAACCGCAGAGACGCCG
>CAYVVX010000460.1:0-4961 GCA_964455315.1 uncultured Planctomycetales bacterium
TTCCTGAACAGCCTGAGGAGCGCTGCGGTACCTCTGTCCCAGCCGATCGTGACCCCGGTGCCTTAGACGTTTGATGACGTTGGTGAGTCAACAACAGAATCCGGTCGTGGATGCGGACGACCTCGAGCGGGCGGTGGAGGATCTTCGCCGGATGGCCATCTCGGGCCTGGGGCGGATGTACCAGCCCAGGGAGGGGCTGTTCGTCCACTGCCTGCGTCGAACACCCGGCGGCGACCGCCTGGAAGGGATCAGCCGGCGGTACACGGCGATTGCACTGATCGGCCTGGCGGGTGAATCCGACCAGGTGCGGGCCGAGGCGCTGCCGGACACCGACTGCGTGCACGTGTGCGAGCGGCTGATCGACGGGGTCGAGCGCAGCACGGACCTGGGCGACGTGGCCCTGACGCTGTGGGCCGCAAGGGCGCTGGAGCATCCCGAAGCACACCGGGCATTGGATCGGCTTCGGCTGATGAAGCCGGAGTCGGGGGCGTATCCCACCGTTGAAGTCGCCTGGGCGCTGTCGGCACAGGTGGTCCCGGAAGGGCCGGAGGGTGATCCGGACCTGGCCGAGCGGCTGGTCAAACGGCTGCTGGCGACGTTTCATCGCAAGTCTCATCTGTTCGCACATTATGCCTCGGGGGCGGCCAGCGTGATGGGGCGCGGTCACGTCTGCTGCTATGCCGACCTGGTCTATCCGATCCAGGCGCTGGCTCACTACCATCGGACGACGGGCCACGCCGAAGCGAAGCAGGTGGCCGAGGAGTGCGCGGAGCGGATGTGCGTTCTGCAAGGCTCCGCGGGTCAGTGGTGGTGGCATTACGACGTGCGCACGGGCGGGGTGCTGGAGGGGTATCCGGTTTACGCCATCCACCAGGACGCGATGGGGCCGATGGCGTTGTTCGCGGTGCTGGAGTGCTGCGGGGCGGATCATCGCAGAGCGATCAGGCGGAGCGTCCGCTGGCTGCTGGACCCTCCGGAGATCGAGGGTTCGCTGGTCGATCGGGAAGCGGACGTGATCTGGCGCAAGGTGATGCGCCGCGAGCCTCCCAAGCTGGTGCGGCGGATGCAGGCTGCGGTGAGCCGGGTGCATCCATCGCTGCGAGTTCCCGGGGTGGATGCGGTTTTTCCGCCGGTGGCGATCGACTTCGAGAGCCGTCCCTACCACATGGGATGGCTGCTGTACGCCTTTCCGTTGCGCCGCGTCGGGCAGCATTTCCACGACTGAATCTCGCCGATTCTCATTCGGACCTGCCATGAGCTTGTCACGTGACTGGCCGGTGCGCCGACTCCTCGGCGTACCCATTGATGCGTTGAACATGGAACAGACGCTGGCGCTGATCGATGAGCGCATCCGCGCGCGGGTGCCGCTGCTGATCGGAGTGGTCAACGCGGCGAAGCTGGTGAACATGCGCCGCGACGCTTCGCTGCGTCAATCGGTGATGGACGCGGACATCATCCTGGCGGACGGGATGTCGGTGGTGTGGGCCTGCCGGCTGCTGGGTCGGACGCTGCCGGAACGGGTGCCGGGCATCGACCTGATGGAGCGGCTGGTGGGGCGGACTGATCGGTCATACCGGGTGTTTTTCCTGGGGGCCAGGCAGGAGATCCTGGACGCGGCGGTCGAGGAGATGCGGCGGCGCAATCCGAACCTGGTCATCGCCGGGACGCATCACGGCTACTTCAAGGCGGAGGACGAGGAGCGGATCGCCGGGACGATCCGCGATTCACGAGCGGACCTGCTGTTCGTGGCCATGACTTCGCCGCGCAAGGAGGAGTTCCTGGCGCGGTGGTCGGCGGTCATGGGGGTGCCGGTGGTGCACGGTGTCGGCGGGGCGTTTGACGTGGTCGGCGGCAAGGTGCAGCGGGCTCCGGTGATCTGGCAGCGCATGGGCCTGGAGTGGCTGTACCGCGTTGTGCAGGAGCCGCGGCGGCTGTGGAGGCGCTACCTGGTGACCAATACGCTGTTCGTGTGGATGGTGTTCCTGGACCTGCTTTCATCCCTGACGCGGCGTCCGGCGCCGGCACCGAGAGTCGAGCCCTAGCCCTTGTCGATCAGGTTCACACTGCTGCTCGTTATCGTGGCCGGGCTGATCTTCTACAGCCGGCGCGACTGGCTCATCTCACTGTTCGGGCTGGTGATCATCAGCGCGATCATGGGTCATCCGGACATGCCCCGGTCGATGCTGGGGATTCCGGGTTTGAACGTGTGGAACCTGCTGTTCCTGTGCATCGGGGCGCAGTGGCTGATTCAGCGGCACCGGCTGCGTGTGCCGTGGGACATGCCGAAAGTGGGGAAGACGCTGCTGTGGCTGTACATCGGGGTCAGTGCCCTCGGTGTGATCCGCATGCTGATCGACACCGATTCGTTCCCGACGGCGAAGCTGAGCCAGGCGGGGATGTTCGACCTGACCAACGAGTACGTGCTGAACTCGCTGAAGTACCTGATGCCGGGGCTGATGCTGTTCGACGGGTGCCGGACGCGGAAGTACGTCATCTACGGCCTGATCGCGGCGATGATGATGGGCGGCATGACCTCCTTCCTGGTGATTCGGACGGTACCGATCAGCGGGCTGCGGGCCACCGGCAAGCAGGAGATGATGCAGCGACGGCGGATCGGCAAGAAGATCGGCTATCACGCCAACAGCGTGGCCATGATCTGTGCCGGGACGTTCTGGGGTGTGGCCTCGGGGCTGAGTTTGCGCAAGGGCAAGTGGTTCAAGCTGGCCATGCTGGCGATGTGCGCGGTGGCGGCACTGGCGGTGCTGCTGTGCCGGTCGCGGGCGGGTTACGGAGCGATGATCGGGATCGGGGTGATCTTCGCGATGTTCCTGTGGAGGCGGCTGCTGGTGCTGATGCCGATCATGACCATCGTGGTGGTGACGCTGTTTCCCGGGGTGCGCGACCGGATGCTGATGGGCTTCGGTCTGACCGACCCGACCGGGGATGAAGTCGAAAACCTGGACGTGATCAGCGCCGGGCGAACCACGGACATCTGGCCGGTGGTGGTGGAACAGATCGAGAAGAACCCGGTGATCGGGTTCGGGCGGCTGGCGATGTATCGCACGCCGATCTACCGGGGGCTGCTGGCGACCATGGGCTACGGCGTGGAGCACCCGCACAACGCTTACCTCGGATTAGTTCTTGATACCGGTGTCCTGGGGGCGGTGTTCATCCTGGGCTTCTACGGCCTGGTGGCCTGGATGTCGCTGAGCCTGGCCCTGGACAAGCGCGATCCGCTGTTCCGGGCGGTGGGCGGGGCCTCGCTGGCGGCGGTGCTGGCTTTGCTGATCATGGCCGTCTCGGGGCAGTCGTTCTGGCTTCGCGAAAACCATCAGATGGCGCTATGTCTTTACGGGCTGGCGTTGCGGGTGTGGGTGGAGCGGCGCAAGGTCGATGTCCGGGTCGCGGCGCGTCCGGCGGCCATGCCGGTCCGGCGGCGGGTGACGGAGGAGGCCTGCGCATGACCGCCGTGACCGGGGAAGCCGTGGTGGTCCGCGATCGGGCCAGCGCCTACGACCAGATCTACGCCGGCTGGCAGGTCAAGCGGGTCACCATCGACTCGTACGAGGAGGCGAACCGTTATTTCCTCAACGCCACCGGGCGATCAGGGCACATGAACGGCAACGAGATCGAGCATGCCCTGAAGCTGCTCGACGCGGACCACCTGGCCGGGCGGCGGGTGCTGGATTACTGCTGCGGCGCCGGGCGGACCAGCATCTACTTCGCGCTGAAGGGGGCCGAGGTGTCGGCCTTTGACGCCTCCGCGCAGGCGGTCAGGGTGGCGGCGGCCAGCGCGGAGATGAGCGGAGTGGCGGACCGCATCGCCTTCGGGGTGATGAACGCGGCGAACCTGGCGTATCCGGACGACTTCTTCGACGCGGTGTTCTGTCAGTCGGCGCTGCACATCATCATCGACTACCCCGGCTGCGCGGAGGAGATCGCCCGGGTGCTCAAGCCGGGCGGCAAGGCGATCTTCTGCGAGGAGCCGCTGGGGCACAACCCGCTGCTGGAGCCGATCCGCTGGCTGCGGCGGCGCAAGTACAGCGGTTGCGGAGGAAGGACACTGCGCTACGCGGATCTGTACCGGTTCGGGAAGCCGTTCGTGGAGACGCGGATTCATCATTTCAATTTGTTTACGCAGGTGAAGGTGTTCGCGGGGAGCCGCTGCAGGAGCCCGGTGATCAAGCCGGTGCTCCAGGTGTTCGATCGTGTCGATCGCGGCTTGCTGGCCTCGCTGCCGTTCATGCGGCCGCTGGCGGGCAAGGTGGTCGTGGAGTACGTCGCTTGAGCCCGCTGTCCTCAACAGAGCCGTCATGCCGCACCGGTGCTGAACCGGCTGAGCACGGGCCGCAAACCTGTGCCGCAACACGGCGCGGATCGGTCGGCGACGCGGCGGGCACGATCGACTTCGTCTACCTGACCTCGGCCAGCCATTCCGGCTCGACGCTACTGACCCTGCTGCTGGCGGGTCATGCGGACATCGCCACCATTGGAGAAACCTCGGCGGTGCGCTGGAACGGCAGCGGAGACACGGGCCTGTGCAGTTGCGGCGAGCCGGTAGGGGAGTGCGGGTTCTGGCGGGAGGTGCGCGAGCGGCTGGCCCGGCGCGGCATCGACTGGAGCGGGCCGGACTTCCAGACCGAGTTTCGCCTGCGCGCGTGCCCGCTCTGCGACCGCGTTCTGCGGGCCGAGTACCAGGGTCCGCTGCTGGAGGCGGTGCGCGACACGCTGCTGGCGGTGAGCCCGGCCTGGCGGCGACGCCGGCCGGAGCTGATGCGGATGAACCAGGGGCTGATCGAGTCGGTGATGGAGATCACCGGGGCCAGGGTGTTCCTGGATTCCTCCAAGGAGCCGCACCGGCTGAAGTGGCTGATGCGGATTCCGACCTTTCGCACCCGGATCATCCAGCTCATCCGCGACGGGCGCGGCGTCACGTGCAGCTACATCTCGCGGCAGGAGTT
>CAYVVX010000461.1:0-4958 GCA_964455315.1 uncultured Planctomycetales bacterium
CTGGAGAGACACATCGAGCACCCCATGTGGGACCAGGTGGCCAGTCGCTGCCTGGGCTGCGGCAACTGCACCATGGTCTGCCCCACCTGCTTCTGCAGCAGCATCGTCGACGCCAGCGCGGTGGACGGCAAGACCAGCACACGGACGCGGCAATGGGAGTCCTGCTTCACCCACCAGTTCACCTACACCACCTCCGGTCCGGTGCGCAGCACCATCAAGGCACGCTATCGCCACTGGCTGCGGCACAAGTTCGGCACCTGGATCGAGCAGTTTGGCGTGTCCGGCTGCGTCGGCTGCGGGCGCTGCCTGACCTGGTGCCCGGTGGGGATCGACGTGATCGAACAGCTCAACAAGCTCCGTGACGCCGACGAGCCGGCAGCGCCGCGCCGTCCGCAGGGGGTGATGTCATGATTGCGACCGCCACGTCCACCCGTCCCGAGCCCATCTGCGGCAGCGAGAGCATGTTTCCCATCCCCATGCGGATCACTGAGGTGACCGAGGAGAACTTCAACTCGCGCACCTTCACCATGCGCATCGAGGACGCCGCCGCCCGCAACGCCTACCGCTGGATCCCGGGACAGTTCAACATGATCTACGTCCCCGGCGTCGGCGAGGCGGCCATCTCGATCAGCTCCGACCCCGCCGAGCACGGCACCCTCGGGCACACCATCCGGGTGGTCGGCTCGGTCACGCGGGCCATCAACCGCATGGGCGTCGGCGGCGTGGTCGGGGTCCGCGGGCCGTTCGGGCGCGGCTGGCCACTGGAGGATCTTGACGGCGGCGACGTGGTGCTGGTGGCCGGAGGCATCGGACTGGCTCCGCTGCGGCCGGTGGTCTACTGGCTGCTGAAAAACCGCGATCGGTTCCGCCGGGTGATGCTCATGTACGGCTGCCGCACGCCGGAGGACCGGCTCTACGCCCGGCAGCTGGACACCTGGGCGGCGGACAGCCGCATCGACGTGCTGGTCACGGTGGACAATGCCACCGCCGGCTGGGTCGGTTCGGTGGGCGTGGTCACGCGGCTGCTGCAGCGGATCAAGGTCGCCGCCGAACGTACCGTGGTGATGGTGTGTGGCCCGCGGATGCTGAACCGTGCGGCCGCATGGAGCTTCCTGCAGCTTCACGTCCCGCCGGAGCGGGTGTTCCTGAGCCTGGAGCGGAACATGCACTGCGGCTTCGGGCAGTGCGGGCACTGCCAGTACGGCTCGAAGTTCATCTGCAAGGACGGTCCGGTCTTCCCGTTCAATGAGATCCAGGACATTTTCGCCCGGGAGGAGATCTGACCATGCCGGAGTCATCGACCAACGGATCGAAGCCCAAGCTGGCGGTCTACAAGTTCTCGAGCTGCGACGGCTGCCAGTTGTCGCTGCTCAATCTTGAGGATGAACTGCTGGACATCGTCGGTGCGGTGGAGATCGCCTACTTCCTGGAGGCCCGCCGGCGCGAACTGCCCCCGCCGTACGACGTGGGCCTGGTCGAGGGCAGCGTCTCCACGCCGGAGGAGGAGGAACGGATCCACCGTATCCGCCGCGACTGCAAGTTCCTGGTTGCCATCGGCGCCTGCGCCACCTCCGGCGGGATCCAGGCCCTGCGCAACTGGGCCGACGTCGAGGAGTTTACCCGCACGGTCTACGCCCACCCGCAGTACATCGAGACGCTGGACACGGCCACGCCGATCGCGGCCCACGTGTTCGTGGACTTCGAGTTGCGCGGCTGCCCGGTGAACCGGTACCAGCTCCTGGAGCTGGTCAGCTCCATGCTGGTGGGGCGCAAGCCGGTCATTCCCACGCACAGCCTGTGCGTGGAGTGCAAGCGGCGCGGCGTGCCCTGCCGGCTGGTGGCCGATGGGCAGCCCTGCCTGGGCCCGATCACCCAGGCCGGCTGCGGGGCTATCTGCCCGGCATTCAACCGTGGGTGCTACGGCTGTTTCGGGCCGATGGAGCTGCCCAACGTCGATTCCCTGGCGGCGCGGTTCGCCGACCTGGGCGTCACCTCCGCGGAGCTGTCCCGCATGTTGCGTTCCTTCAACGGATACCTGGAGCCCTTCAAGCAGGCGAGTGACCGATATGAGCGACTCAGTCAAAACCGATGAAGTGCGGACCATCCAGGTCAAGGCCCTGGCCAGGGTCGAGGGCGAAGGGGCCCTGCACGTCACGTATCGCGACGGCAAGGTGATCGATGCCCGGCTGCGCATCTTCGAGCCGCCGCGGTTCTACGAGGCGTTCCTGCGCGGGCGCGACTTCAAGGAAGTGCCCGACATCACCGCCCGGATCTGCGGCATCTGTCCGATCGCCTACCAGATGAGCTCCTGCCACGCGCTGGAGAAGGCCCTCGGCGTCAGCGGGCAGATCGATCCCGGCATCCGCATGTTGCGCAACCTGCTCTACTGCGCCGAGTGGATCGAGAGCCACGTCCTGCACATGTTCCTACTGCACCTGCCCGACTTCCTGGGCTACGAAAGCGCCATCAGCATGGCCGCCGACCACGGGCCGACCGTGCAGCGGGCCCTGCGGCTCAAGAAGATCGGCAACCAGCTCACCTGCGTGCTGGCGGGGCGCGAGGTGCATCCCATCAACGTCTGCGTGGGCGGGTTCTACAGCCTGCCTGACCGCGAGGCGTTCCGTGCCCTGCTTCCTGAGCTCAAGAGCGGGCTCGAGGACATGTGCGAGCTGGCCCTGTTCCTGGCGGAGAAGGTGGACTACCCGGATTTCACCTGCGATTACGAGTTTGCCGCGCTGCAGCCTGACGACGAGTACCCGATGAACCTGGGGCCGATCGCCTTCAGCCGCGGCGGGCGGATTCCCCAGGAGGACTTCCTTGACCACATCGAGGAATGGCACGTGGCCCATTCGACCGCGCTGCACGCGACGGTCAAGGGGCGCGGCACGTACATGGTCGGTCCGCTGGCCCGGCTGAACCTCAACGCCGACCGGCTTCATCCCCGCGCCGCCGAGCTGCTGCCCAGGGTGTGCGACGCCGTGGGGCACAAGCTGCCCTGGAAGAACAGCTTCCTGGCATTGCCGGCGCGGGCCATAGAGACGGTTCACGCCATGGCCCTGGCGGCCGACATCATCGAGAAGGGCATCTGGCCAACGCGCTGCCGCGTGCCGGTGATCCCGCGGGCCAGCGTCGGCGCCGCCGGGACCGAAGCCCCGCGCGGCATCCTCTGGCACCGCTACGAGACCGCCGCCGACGGGGCCATCCGCGCCGCGCGGATCATTCCGCCGACCAGCCAGAACCAGGGGCAGATCGAGAAGGATCTCCGCCAGATCGCGACCCAATGTGCGGCCATGGAGGACGAGGAACTGACCCTGCGCTGCGAGCACCTGATCCGCAACTACGACCCGTGCATCAGTTGCTCGGTACATTTCCTGAAGGTGCACGTGGACCGTCTGCCGTGAGCCGGCGCGTGCTTATCGCTGGTGTCGGGCGGGAGGGCTACGGCGACGATGCGGTCGGGCCGATGCTGGCCCGGCGGGTCGCCGGGCGGCTGGGTCACGGGGCGGTGTGCCGCACCGGCTGCCCCGCGGATGTGCTGGACGATCCCGGCGGATACGCCGCCGTCCGGGTGATCGACGCGGCCCTGGCGTCGAAGCATCTGCAGGTCGGGCGCTGGCTGCGGCTCGAGGTGCCCGCGGATCTGGCCGCGCTGGAAATGATCGGTTGCGGCAGCACGCACGCTTACGACCTGGTCACCATGCTGCGCCTGCACCTGGCCCTGGGCGCACTGCCGCCTGAGGTCACCATCTTCGCCGTCGGGGGGGGCGACTTCTCTCCGGAGTCGCATCCTTCGGCGGAGGTGGTGGCGCGGCTGGACGCCATCGTCGACGAGATCGTCGCGAACCTGTCCGGCGCCGACGCGGGGAAACCACTTCAGACCGCCGCCGGCGGTCCGCCGGCATCGGGTACTTCCTGGTAGAGCCTTCGGCAGGCGATGTAGGCGGCGACCGCGTCGGGCACCAGGCAGCGGATCGACCGGCCCTCGCGCACCCGCCAGCGGATCTCGGTGGAGGACACGTCCATCCTGGGCGTGGGGATGAAGCCGGACCGGAGGCGCGCGATCTGGTCGGGGCGGAGCACGTGTGACAGCGGCTCCAGCGCCGGCGGATCGAAGCCCGCCCGGATGGCGGTGACGATCTGGCACAGGTCGGCGAGTTCCGCGATGCGATGCCAGCCCGCCAGGTGCGGCAGCAGATCCGCCCCGATGATCCAGTGCAGCCGCACGTCCGGGCCCAGGCGGGCACGGTACGACTCGACCGAGCGGATCGCGTGGGTCATCCCGGTCTGCTGAAGTTCGATACCTCCGGCCTCCAGCAGCGGCTCGGGCTCGACCGCCAGTCGGACCATCTCCAGTCGATCCTCGGCGTCGGCCAGCTCGCCCGGCCAGCGGTGCGGCGGGCAGCCGGCGGGGATGAGGATGACCCTGCCGAGATCGAGGTACTCGGCGACGGTCCGCGCAGCGACCACATGCCCCACGTGGATGGGGTTGAACGACCCGCCGAAGAGCCCGATGCCGGAGAGCATGTTTTCATTGTAACATCTACATGCGAAGAGCGATTGGCAGGGATGGATTGTGAGGACAGGCGATCCCAGCAGCAGGGAGCGGCCGGGTCACGTCGTTGCGGGCAGTTGGAAGGTAGAGTTCGGTGCGTCGCGAGCATTGGAGAACTGGAGGCATCCGCACAGCCCGTAGCATGGGAGAGGCACATCATGGATCGCTGATCGCGCCATCGGCCAGGCAGGCGCGGTCGAGAGCCAGATCTCTCCTTCCAGGGGCTGCTAAGGCAGGCCTTCCAGATCCGCCAGATCCTTCAACCTGCCCGCCGCCCTCTTGTTCGTCCGCAGGTCGTCCTTGCTGTGTCCGTTGATCCAACCACACCCCAACCGCGGCCGGGTGGTGGCAATCGATTTGGGTGGTCAGTCTGAGGCTGCGGTTGGGGGCGGGGCGGAGGATTTCA
>CAYVVX010000462.1:0-4951 GCA_964455315.1 uncultured Planctomycetales bacterium
CCGGCGGGTCAAGACTTTCTCGATCATGCCGCGATTCTAAGCCCATCCGCGGCCTCAGGAAAGGCTCCGCGGGACCGTGTGGTCAGCCGCTGCCGCCCCACTCGATCTTGTAGCTCTTCCTGTCGAAGTCGCCGGTGATCCGTGTCCCGTCGCTGAACGTGGTCCGCCGGATCCGCCGGGCGTCGTCCAGGAACTCGTGGTCGACCATGTCGGCCAGGCCCAGCCGCGCCGCCACCGCGCACGCCTCCCGGACCCGGGCGATCTGTTCCGGCGACGCCCCCGGGCCGACGTACGGCAACCCCGCGTTGAGGATGCAGTGCAGCCAGCCCGCGTCGCCGTCGGGAATGCCCCAGCCGCCGTCGTCCCCCATCGCCCAGGGCAGCAGGATCGCGTCGTGATACACCAGGTTGAACAGCGGCACCGCGATGCCGATGCCCTCGCCCTGCCCGTAGCCCTTGACGCCGGCCGAGTAGGGCCCGTGATGCACCAGGTGCACCGCCCGGAGGACATAATCGGTCGGTTCCTCCGTGCTGACCACGTACCCCCGGGCCCGCAGCAGGTCAAAGCACTCCCGCCGATAGCGGGCGCAGTCGGTCCGCGTCACTGGATGACTCGGTTGATAGCTTTCCTCCAGCGGCACCACGCCGAACACATCAAGGTACGCGCCGCGCACCTTGATCCCATGCTCCGCGAACAGGTCGTGATTCCGCCGCACGTAGTCCGGCGCGAATCGCGGGCTCAGGAACGTCTGCATGCCGCCGTTCCACTCGGCGTGCTCGGTGCGCGTGCCGTCGGCGTTGCGAATGGCCAGCTTGTCGTCGAACGATGCGGCGTTGAAGTAGAAGTCCCGGTACTGATCGTGCACCGCGAAGAGGTAGCCCAGCTCATCGCAGGTGTCCGCGAACAGCCGCAAACCTTCCCAGCCGCCCTGTTCCGGACCGGGAGGGAGCACGTCCGGATGCGAATTGTCGTAGCCGCGGTAGCCCCAGCCGTCCAGGTGCACGTAGGCGTCATCAACGCCGTTCGCCTTCATTTGCCGCAGTGTCGTCGCGACCTGGGCGAAGGTTGCCAGCAGGTGATTGCTCTCCATGCGCGTATCTCTGAAGTAACGCGAGCCCTCCACCCGATGATACAGCGCCCCGACGTGCGCCACCGGCCTGCCGATGACCTCGTCCAGGTTCGGCACCTCCAGCCGCTTCTGGGCCAGCGAGGCGAACTCCCCGCGTTCCTGCACGAACCGCCGGTACCGCCGGGCCATGCGCACGTACGTGGCCTCGTCGTCGAACACGTACCGGGCCAGCCGCGGATAGCGCAGCCTGGTCATGCTCGCGTACCACAGCGGCCGGACGTGTGTCGGCCCGCCGGTCGGATGGTGGTAGTCCACGCCCGCGTCGTCGGCCGTCTCGTAGATCAATTGCACGCCGCGCCCGCCGGCGATGTGTCCCCACCAGGGCATGTACAGGGCCCGCGACTGGGTCAGCTCGCGATACTTGATTTCCCTGGGCCAGTCGCCCGGAATGAGCATCCCCTGCATCCGCGGGATCACCGCGATGTCGCCCGCGGTGGCCGCGGTGATCACCTCCTTGGGGAACGCCAACGTGTCCAGGCCGGCCAGATCGCTCACCCCCACCACCTCGACCACCAGCTCCATGCCGATCAGATGAAACAGCAGGTCGATCCGCACGTCCGGTGCGGCCGGGAAATCGGCCAGCGACAGCCGCATCCCGGTGCTGAAGCCCGTGTTGAACGCCTCCGCGTCGCGCCGCCGGGCGGCGAGCAGCCCGAAGGTCGATCCGTCGCGCAGGGTCACGTCATCATTCGCGGCCGGCGCCCAGCGCCACGTGCCGCCCGGCGTGGTCACCTCCATCGCCAGGTCTTCCTTCCCCAGGCGCAGCTTCAGATGCTGCCCCTGGACCGCCCAGTGCACCGGCGTGTCGGTGAACGTTCCGCCGCCGGGTGCAGGCCTCTCGGCCGCGTGGTCCAGCAGCCAGGAGCGCACCTCGTCCATCCGCCGGTAGAGGACATCGACCTCCTCCGGCGACTCGACCCCCTTGGCGAGCCGGTCCGAGATATCGCGAAGCTTCTCCGCCGCGGCATCGCCCTCACCGGGCGCCACCGCGATCCGCTCCAACCCCGCGAATTGGTCCTGAAGAATCGCCAGGCGATCCTCCACGCTGCGTTCGGCGGCCAGCAACCCGGCCAGCATGAGAGTCATGATGATCATGCCGCCATGTTGAGGCATCATGGCGGGATTGGCCAGCGGGGAGGGCTCCGCGGCCCCGGAGAGAGCCACGGCCACGAAGCAGCACCCGGCCCGCGGATCCCTCGTGCGACCTTCGGCCTCGCCGCGGGGTTCTTCTCGCCACCCCTCGCGCACTACTCCCCCGTCGCCCCCGCGACCATGCCCTGCCCCGCCACCGGCGGATCCAGCACCGTCTCCTCGACCGCCGCCAGCCCGCCGCGGAAGAACGTCCCGACCAGCTCGGTGAACCGCCCGGGCTGATCGAGGATCACCTGGTGCGACGAATCGGGCACCACCACGATGCGGGCGTTGGGCAGATGCTCGCGAAGGTAACGCCCCTCCCGTAGCGGATGAATCGTGTCGAACTCCCCCCAGATCAGCAGCGTCGGCTGCTTCACCTCCGGGATGCGCGGGCGCAGATGCGTGAAGAAAATGGACCGCAGCATCCGCGCCGCCGCCCGCCCCTCCTCCGCAAATGCCTTCCCGTCCGCACGGACGGCCATCTGCCAGCGCACCAGCGCGCTGGCCACCGGCGCGTCGTCGTACAGGATGATGCTATCCATGATTTTCGGCCAGTTCCGCCGCATGTGGTCGACCACCAGGACCTGCGGGTACATGCAATTCAGGACGAAGGAGAGCAGCGGCCCGGTGCGCGACCACGACCCGCAGGAGCCGGACAGCACCAGACGGTGGACGCGTTGTGGTTGATCCATTGCCAGCATCAGCGCCAGGTGCCCGCCGAGCGACGATCCCATCAGGTCGGCCCGATCGATCTCCATCCGGTCCATGAACTTCACCAGCCATGCCTCGATCCAGACCAGGTCGTAGGCGACGTCCGGCTTGTCGCTCTTGCCGTAGCCGGGCGGATCGACCGCGATCACCCGGTGATCCTTGCCCAGGCCCGGCATGACCAGTTGCCAGAAGTCCGCGTTCGTGCCCAGGCCGGGGATGATCAGCAGCGGCGGACCGCTGCCGGCTTCCACGTAGCAGGCCCGGATGCCGTCCACCTCCACGTAGTGCTCCGGCAGGGCGTAGCGGTATTCCCGCAGCAGTTCCGGATCGCGGTACTTGCGAAGCTGAAGATCGGTGCAGGACACGCACGGCAGCGCCGCGACGCACGCGGCGATCAACAGGTGAGGCCACAGCAAACCCCGGGGGGAACTCCACCGCATGGATCGACTCCGTGGGGCGTCCGCCGGCCGATCGGTGCGATCGGCAGAACCATCCGCCCGGTCCAGGCGGCATGGTAATCGACCGGGAACCGTTCGCCGAGGCAGGGAGCCGCGCCGGGTCACGCGGACGATGAACCGGTCACGGGGCGGCCGCGGCGGGTGCTGCGGCAGGAGGAGCCGCGCCGCCGGCGGGGGTCTGGCCCACGTAATCGTCGATCTGCGATTCGCGGACGATGATCTCCACGCGGCGGTTGTCGGAGCGCTTGGCCGGGTCGTAGACCTCGCGGGCGACCGGCTCGTTGGCCCCGGCGGCCACCAGCCGCACGGCCCGCGGATCCACCCCGCCGAGGATCAGCTCGTCGGCGACGCGCTGGGCCCGGGCGAAGGACAGGGTCATCGCGTCGTGCAGGGTCCAGTCGGCCGGGCGCGGCTCCTCGCCGGCATGCCCGCGGATCTCCAGCCGGTTGCGATGCCCCTTGAGCACCTCGCCGATGCTGGCCAGCGCCTCCTTGCCCTCGGCGGTGATCTGATCGGAGAAGGGCTCGAAGGTGACCGAGCCGCCGATGGTCACCTCCATGCCGTCGCGGATGCGGCGCAGGCGGAAGGTCTTGCCGTACATGCCCTGCTCGCGGGAGTCGCCCGGCTCCTTGTCCTCGCGGGCTTCGATCGCCTTCTGGAGCTTCTCGATGATGGTGTTGAAGTCGATCTGTTCATCCTGAAGGTTGCCCGCGGGCACCTTGATGCCCAATGCCTTCTGGATGGACTGGATGGCGGCCATGGCCTTCTGACTGGGGACGCCGGCCTCCTCGAAGTTGGCGAACGCCGAGAGCAGAATGAAGAAGCACAGCAGCAGCGACATCATGTCGCCATAGGTGAGCACCCACTCAGGGGCGCCGGCGGGCGGTGGCTTCTTCTTCATCATCGCAGGCGTGCCTCTCGCCGATCATGTCCGCGGGCTCATCGGGGCCGATCAGCCCTTCTTCTCGTTGCCCGCGCCGGCCAGCTGGGCCCGCAGCTTGGCCGGCATGAACACCGCCAGCTTGGCCTGGGTGACTCGCGGGTTGTCGCCGGCCTGCAGCGACAGGATGCCCTTGATCATCACCGTACGCAGGAGCATCTCCTCGTCGTGGCGGTAGGCCAGCTTGTCGGCCAGCGGCAGGCACAGGATGTTGGCGATGACGGCGCCGTACATGGTGGTCAGAATGGCCACGGCCATGCCCGGGCCGATCTTCTTGGGGTCGTCCATGTTCATGAGCATGGCCACCAGGCCCATGAGCGTTCCGATCATGCCGAAGGCCGGGGCGTACTTGGCGAACAGGTCGAGAATACCCTTGCCCTGGGAATGGCGCTGGTCCATGGCTTCGAGTTCGGCGTTGAGGATCTGCTCGATCTCGCCGGCCGCGGTGCCGTCGATGACCAGGCGGATGCCGTTGACCAGGAACTCATCGTCGATGTCGCCCAGGGCGTTCTCCAGGGAGAGGACGCCTTCGCGGCGGGCCATCTCGCCCAGCTTGACCACCTGCTCGATGATGTTGCG
>CAYVVX010000463.1:0-3195 GCA_964455315.1 uncultured Planctomycetales bacterium
CACGCGGCCGCCTCGGGCGAGAGCAGGATCGCCACGGTCGCGGTGCAGGCCAGCAGGATGGCCGGGGCCAGCAGGTACAACTCGGCCAGGGCAACGTCGCGGGCGCTGTGGGCCTCCTCGGCGATGTCCTCCTGGATGCCAGCGTCGGCCTCCGGGTGGGGCAGGCTCGCGGCCAGCGACAATCCGGCGAAACAGAGAGCCAGTGCCAGCGAGATCGGCAGCATCGCGGGGGTCCAGAACGGCGTCCTGTCGGTTGGGTCGAAGCGGTCGTCGAGGATGAACCTGCCCGCGTCGTCCTCCGACGCGCCGGTCAGCGGGGGTGACATGGGGACCAGCGTCAGCACGATGTAGCCGATGACCAGCGCCATCGCGAGGATCAGCCAGCCCCATCGCGCCGGACGGGCACGATGCTCAACGGGTGGTGGCGAAAGCTGCTCGCTGCCGGACGGCTCGGCTTCGCCCGGCGTGCCCTCCGCGACGGCTTCCGCCGGCGCGGGCTGGCGCCGGAGGTACCAGATCATCGCAACCACGAACCCGAGTGACGCGGCGACGGCGAAGCCGGCCTGCAACTCGCCCGGGCGGATCCAGCCGCCGTAGCGGGTGCTGGCCGGCGGCGTCCACAGGGCATGGGCGACGATCCCCACCAGGCTGACGATGTGGGTGACCTGGATGTCGATCATGTACTCCTCGAGGTCCATGACCGCCAGGGCGATCATGCCCGCGAAGAGCGCCCAGTGGGCGACGAGCATGGGCCAGTCCGCGGAGAGGTCGCCGATGCCGTCGCGCAGCCCGCTGATGAAGAAGGTGTCGTAGACCAGGACGAAGACCAGCCCGGTGGCCAGCTCGACCAGCGGATACTGGAGCGAGATCGGCCCGTGGCAGCGGCGGCAGCGCCCGCGAAGGAGGAGATAACTGAGCACGGGAATGTTGTCGTACCAGGCGATGGCCGCACGGCAGGCGGGGCAGAAGGAGCGCCGCGGCTCGCTGACCGAGAGATCGCGCGGGAGCCGGTAGATGACTACATTGAGGAAGCTGCCGATGCACAGCCCGAGCATCAGCGACAGGATGATCCAGTAAACGGGAGGCACCGGGTGGTGTTCCTTGTGGTCGGCGGGAGGCGCCCGGCGACGAGACCCCCGTCATGAGCGTCGGGCACCCGCGTCCGGGCATTCAATCGTAGCTCAGCACGCTGTACACATCCCACTTGGGCAGCTTCTCGCGTCCGCCGAGCCCGCCGAGCTCGATCAGGAAGGCCACCCCGGCGATGTCGCCGCCGAGTTGCTCGACCAGCTCGCAGCAGGCCCGCATGGTCCCGCCGGTGGCCAGCAGATCGTCGATCATCAGCACGCGCTGCCCCTTGCGGATGGCGTCGGCGTGGATTTCCAGCCGGTCGGTGCCGTATTCCAGCTCGTAGGTAAGCCCGATCTTCTTCGCGGGCAGCTTGCCCGGCTTGCGGATGGGCACGAAGCCGGCCGAGAGGTTGCGGGCCACCGCGGTCCCGAAGATGAACCCCCGCGACTCGGCCCCAACGACGATGTCCACGTGCTTGTCGCGGTACGGCTGGGTGAGCATCTCCACGGCCAGGGACAAGCCCGCCGGGTGACCCAGCATGGGGGTGATGTCACGGAACAGGATGCCGGGCTTGGGAAAGTCGGGCACGTCGCGGATCAGGGATCGCAGGTCCACCACGCCGGGAGGGGACATGTGCTGGGGCATACGCGTGATTCTCCAGGCCAGGCAGTGTCGTCGGTTCAAGGGTGCTTGCAGGTCGGGGCGATGGTAGAACAAGCTCAGGCTGACCGCAAGCCGGGAGAATCGGCGTGACAGCTGCGCAGCGCTCGACACGCCGCGACGATGGCTGTCTGAAGCGTGGGTCGCGCCGCGGGCGTCAGTTGCCGGCGGCGGTCAACCGGGTGGCATCAAAGCTGATCGCGGCCAGCAGGGCTTCGCGGTTCTCGCTCCAGCAGGTTTCCTCGTCGGCGTCGCGGGGCAGTTCCAGCGTGATGGTGGGGATCTGCTCATCGATGCCCGCGTAAGAACCGAAGCTGCCGGGCGTGGGGTAGCCCATGGTGGGCAGGACGGGATAACCGTTGTGCCGGCTCATCTCCTCGGCCAGCGGCTGCGCCGGCCCGTCAAAGTTGTTGCCATGCCGCCCGCGGGCGATGGAGTGAATGCTGATGATCCGGTCGGGCTCGCTCAGCCGCAGCGCCTCCAGGACAGCGCGGGTCTCCGGCTCACTGGCCGGGGAACTGCCCCCGGCGAAGGTGGCCTTGGGCCGGGTGGGGAAATTGGCGGCCGGGAAGTTGCGGTTGATGTCCACCCCGCGGAGGTTCGCGCGGGTGCGATGGTGCAGTCCATCAGGATTGACGGCGGGGACGACATGGACGCGGCGGTGGGCATAGATCTCGGGATTGGCTTCGAGATGGGCGATCAGGTCGCACGCCAGGCTGGTCGAGGTCGGCTCGCTGCCGTGGAAGCCGCCGAAGATCAGCGTGGTCTCGCCCTTCTCCCCGAAGGTGTACATGGCGATGGACCGGCCCTGCACGGATGACCCCAGCGTCACGGCCCGGTCCGACGGCATGGGCGAGGTACAGGGGGCCGACTGCTCGGGATGCGGTTCCGGGGCGGGGATGGCAGGCTGCGGTCGGGAGTAGACCGTCTGACGGCCCCCGTTGGTCTGGCTGCATCCGGGCAGGAGCACCACCAGGAGCACCAGACCGGTGGTCAGGCCCCTGAAAACGCCGCTTCGGAGCGCACCGGACCCCGGGCGCGCCGGCAGCGTGACACGGATGGGAAGAATATGGTTCATAGGTTTTCAGGCCAACAGGGGGAAATCCAGGCTCCTCGGCCCTACCTTCCCTGATCCATCGGCGAAGGTCAACCGGGGCCTGAAGCAAAACCAGGCTCGCCGGGGACACCCGGCAGCCGGGTCCGGGGGGCATCACTTGAGGCTGTAAAAAGCCGGAAAAGAGGTTGAGCATCCGGTGGAGTATGCGTTATCATGTAAGCGGTCGAGTCCTTGGCGCGTTCGCGTCCAAGGATCGCGTCGTGCACCTTGAGTCATGAGGGAGAAAGAAAGATGCGCTACCTGATTGCCGCGTTCCTCCTGGTCGTTCCGACCTCCGCGTTCGCCAATGTCCTCAACGGCGACATCGAGAACAACACGACGGGTCAGTTCGGCTCGATTGCGGGGTG
>CAYVVX010000463.1:3205-4946 GCA_964455315.1 uncultured Planctomycetales bacterium
GGCGGGTGGGCCCTGCACAGCGGCTTCGCCAAGCCCAACAACGGCACCCTGGGGGCGAGTTTCGGCTTCATGTCCGCCGGGACGACCGAGCGGGTGGGCCAGCAGTCGTCCCTGACCTTCCTTCCGGCAGTCCAGTACACCTTCTCGAGCTGGGCCTTCCCCGGCGGCGATCCCGGCCTGGTCGGCGAGATCGTCTACCAGATCGGCTATGACGACGGTGGCGGCAATTTCGTCCCGCTGGCCACCCAGGCCTACGACATCACCGGGCAGGACCAGTGGCTGCCCCTGGTGGGCGTGTCCTACACCCCGGCCGCCGGCCCCGAGCTCGGCAAGCAGGTCTGGGTCCGACTCGGTGACGGCGCCGACGGCGCCCCCGGCAACGACGACGTTTGGTTCGACAACTTGACCCTCACCCCCGAGCCGGGCAGCCTGATCCTGTTCGTCCTGGCCGGCATCGGCCTGATCCGCCGCCGGTAAGCGACGCGGTATCGCCGGATTGAATCACAACCCCACGGACCCGGTCGGGTGTTCCCGGCCCGGCGGTCCGTGGGGTTGTTGCCTGTTGAGGCGGTTACTCACAGCCCCACCCTTGGTGACTTGGCGCCCCCCTTTGACAGCCCGGGGCCGCCCCCCTACGATCCGCTCTGTTGTTATGATCAGCCGTATCCGGCACGAAGGGCCACAGCAGTGACCGTAGCGGCGATTATCCCCGCGCGTTATGCCTCCACACGCTTCCCCGGAAAACCTCTCGCCAGCGATACCGGCAAGCCCATGATCCAGCACGTGGTCGAGGCCGTCCGGGCCGCGAAGCGCGTGGACCGCGTGCTGGTCGCCACCGACGACGAGCGCATCGCGAAAGCCGTCCGCAGCTTCGGCGGCGAGCCGGTCATGACCCGCCCGGATCATGCCACCGGCACCGACCGCGTGGCCGAGGCGGCCGGCTCCATCGACGCGGACCTGATCATCAACGTGCAGGGCGACGAACCAGAGATGGACCCGGGCTCGATCGACGCACTAGTTGAGCTGATGACGTCGCGGCCGGAATCGGTGATGGGCTCGCTGGCCTGCCGCTACCGGAGCCGCGAGGACCTGGCCAACCCGGCCTGCGTGAAGGTCGTCCTCGATGGTGCCGGCGACGCGATCTACTTCAGCCGAAGCCTGATCCCCTACCCGCGCGACGCCGGCGGCATCGCGGAGGATCCGTCCCGCTGGCTGCTGCACCTGGGCATCTACGCCTACCGGCCGGCGTTCCTGAAGAAGCTGTGCACGCTGGCCCCGACCGAGCTGGAGCGCGTCGAACAGCTCGAGCAGCTTCGCGTCCTTTACCACGGCTACCGCATCGCCATGGCCGTGGTGGAGCGGAGCAGCAGCGGGATTGACACGCCGGAGCAGTACGCGGCGTTTGTGGAGAGGTATCGGGCCGAGAATCGCAATCAACCCGCTATGGGAAATCGAAAGTGAACCCCAGAAGCACGATGAGCACGAAAGGATTCAACGGGGAATCCATCTCAGTGTGCTCCGTATCTCCGTGGTTCAATCCTCGAGCCGATGGGGCGACTGAACAAGGGACGGACCCATGACCTCTGAAAAAATGCTGGCCTCGTTGAGTTACGCCACTGACGAGACGGAGTTCTACGCCCCCATGCCCGCCGGGTACAAGCCCGGCAAGACCAAGTACGTCATCGTCTTCGGCACGGTGATGAGCGGTCTGGGCAAGGGGATCTTCTCCAGCTCGCTGGCG
>CAYVVX010000464.1:0-1546 GCA_964455315.1 uncultured Planctomycetales bacterium
TCTACGAGAACCCCGCGCCGGGGAACAAGGCCGGCGGCATCTCCACGCTGGAGGAGAAGTCCCTGGGCTGTACCCAGAAGGGCGGGATGAGCCCGGTGATCGATGTCCTCGACTACGGGCAGCAGGCTCGCGTCCCCGGGCTCAACCTGGTGCAGTCCCCCGGCAACGACATGGTCTCGGTCAGCGCCCTCACCGCCGCCGGCGCTCACCTGGTGCTGTTCACCACCGGCCGGGGCACGCCGCTGGGCGGGCCGGTACCGACCGTCAAGGTCTCCACCACCACCGAGCTGGCCGAGCGCAAGCGCAACTGGATCGACTTCGACGTCGGCGTGCTGCTGGACGGCCCGCCGATGGCGAGCTTGGCCGGCGACATGCTGAAGTACCTCCTCGAAGTGGCATCGGGCAGGTCGCCGACCATGAACGAGCGCAACGGCTTCCGCGAGATCGCCATCTTCAAGGACGGCGTGACGGTGTGAAGATTGAGCCGTGCGGGCCGTGCCCACCACCCGCCCAGGTCTCTGCCCACCGTCCGGCCCGTCAGC
Source organism: uncultured Planctomycetales bacterium (assembly GCA_964455315.1). GTDB lineage: Bacteria > Planctomycetota > Phycisphaerae > UBA1845 > PWPN01 > CAYVVX01. The sequence continues at coordinate 543 of CAYVVX010000464.1, forward strand.
CCCTCGGTTGCCCTGAACCAGCAGAGCAGCCTGCAGACCGCCCCGTCCTTCTGCTATAATCATTCCAGCGGAGAACTTGTTTCATCCACACGGCCGGGGGCCCTGGCATGCGGTTCGCAGCGATCCTGACGACGGTTTGTGCCATCACTGCCGGCCTTCCCGCCGCTACCGTCACCGTCGATTTCAACCAGGTGGTCGGCGATCAGACCATGCTTTATGGGACCAACGAGGTTTCCGGGCAGCTCCGGCCCAGTTCGCTGGCCTCCCAGCGGCTCCGCGAGATCAACAGCCGCTCCTGCCGTTACTGGCTGGGCGGCGGCGTCCGGCCCAGCGCTTCGACCTGGGACTGGGCGGTGCTGGACCAGGGCGTGGACCGCCTGGTCGCCGCCGGTGCGGAGCCGATGGTCTGCTTCGCGGGCATCCCCGACTGGATGGCGGCGACGCCCCATCCCAACGACCCGGACACCTATAATCATCCGCGAAGCATGTCCGAGTGGGGGGCGTACTGCGTCAGCATCGTCGATCACTGCCGGTCGCGCGGCTATCCGGTGGAGTCCTGGAAGTGGGAGATCTGGAACGAGCCCAACAACGGCGGTGTCTCCGGAAGCTGGTCCACGCAGGAGTACCTCCAGCTCTACGATGCCGCCGCGGGCCCGCTGCGGGCGGCCTTCCCGAACATCCAGCTCGGCGGGCCGTCCACCGATCATCCCAGCGAACACTGGATTGTCCCGCTGCTCGGCGGGCATGATGTCCAGTTCATCACCTGGCATCGCTACGGCGCGTGGGACCCGACCTTCAACAAGTCCAGTTCCAGCTACCTGACCGAGACCAGCATCTTCGGCACCTGGGCGGCGATGGTTGAAACCTGGATCGAGGAGGAACGCCCCGGCGAGGGCATCCTCAACATCTGCGGCGAGATCAACCTCAACGCCTACTGCTGCCCCATCGAGGATCGCATCTGGGAACCCATGCTGATCCCCTGGTACGCCTCGGCCATGCGCCAT
>CAYVVX010000464.1:1556-4929 GCA_964455315.1 uncultured Planctomycetales bacterium
CTCAATGGCTGCGATACCGAGCAGTTCTTCGTGGGCACCGACAAGAGCTGGCCGAACTTTGGGCTGTTCCTCGGTGTCGGTGAAAACATGGGCCTGCGCAGCCCCGGGTTTCTCGGCAAGCGCCTGTTCAGCAGTGCAGCCCCCGCGGGTTCGCAGATCGTGGCCAACCAGGTCGCCGGGTCCACGGTGCTGGAGTCGCTGGCCGTGCGGGCGCCCAATGGCGGGCGGCACATCGTTCTGATCAACAAGACCACGGCCAACACACCCGTCACCGTGAACGTCTCCGGCGTGACCGTCACCGGCGGCGTGTGGTACACCATGGATGCCGCGGCCTACGCGACCGGCAACATCGTCGCGGCGCCGGCTTCGCCCGGCGGCTCGCCGGCAATCACGATGCAGGGTTACGGCGTCAGCGTGCTGGAGTTGTGCCTGGACAACGAGCCCTGCGCGACCGATCGCGATTCAGACGGGGTGCTCAACCTGTTCGACAACTGTCCCGCGGCCTGGAACGCGTCCCAGGCGGACGGCGACGGGGACGGCCTCGGCGATGCGTGTGACATCTGCCCGGGCGACCCGGTCAACGACCGCGACGATGACGGCGCCTGCGACAACGTGGACAATTGCCCCGGCCTGACCAATCCTTCCCAGCAGGACACGGACCTCGACGGGGTGGGCGACGATTGCGACAATTGCCCTGCACAAGCCAACGCCGCTCAGGCCGACAGCGATGGCGACGGGGTGGGTGATGCCTGCGATCTGTGCCCGGCAACGCCGCCCGGGGCGCCTGTGGCGGTCAACGGCTGCTCGGCGCCCAGGCCGGATATCGATCGCGATGGCGATGTCGATCTCGACGATTTCGCGCTGTTGCAGATGTGTTTCAGCGGTCCCGGTGTCACCCAGGACCTCCCCGCCTGCCTGCCGGCCAGGATCGACGGAGACGCCGACGTGGACAGCACCGATGTGGCCATCCTGCGGGCCTGCCTGAGCGGTGCGGGCGTGCCCACCAACCCGACCTGCGAACAGTGAACGTGGGCCTCAATCGTCCCCGTGGGTCACGCCGACATGGGCGGCCGGCGGCGCGTCCGCCATGCCATAACCTCCCGATGCCCGCCCGCTGATCCATTTCCCGCCAGTGGTCCGGATGCACATGGACTGGGCGTGGAAGTAGTCGGTCTTGAGGTTCACCTCGTGAACCGGTGCCGGGGGAGGCCGCAGCAGCGCCCGCGACGCGTGGCCGTCCATGTACCCGATGTTCCCCGAGCGGTTCGTATGACGATCGGTCAGCGTGTCCACGTTGGTCCAGTTCCCGTCGTCCTGCCCCACGATGCCCACCACCTGCGTAATCTCCTTGCCACCGACCAGGAAGAAACGCGGATCCTCCTCCATGATCATGGGCACATGCTCGAACGGCTTCATGCCCGTGGTGTGGTCGCCGCGCTGGAAGGACGGCGTGGCCGGGTGGTGGGCGTAGGCCAGGTTTTCGGGTTTCGCGCCCGCGAGCATGCCCACGGCCGTGTAGCTGTAGTACCACTCGTCGGCACGCTGGACCTCCTGCCGCGGGTAGCGGTCGGAGGGACAGTTGTAGGCGTGCTTCATGTTGCCCATGTACCTGTAGACGGTGCCGTCCTCCGGCTGCCGTCCGGTCCGCTTGCCCGAGGTGTTGAACTTGCCCAGCCAGTCGTTGTCCGGGCCGTTGCCGGGCAGCCGGCCCTTGAACTCCAGGCTGTACGTGGTGAAGGCGGTGCAGAGCTGCTTGATGTTGCTTCGACACGCGGTGGCGTTGGCGATCTCTCGCGCGTTCTTCAGCGACGGCAGCAGGATGGCGATGAGCAGGGCGATGATGGCGACGACGACCAGAACCTCGATGAGCGTAAAGCCCAGAGCATGTTTGCGGTGCCTCATGATGTCGCTCCCATTGGAACGCATGGTGTGACGGGACCAGTTTGCCGATGCATCACAGCATAGCACGAAATGGCCCCTGATGCACCTCCTGTCCTGCCGCCGGGCACGATCAGGGGCGAGGCACGCAGGCCGCGGATGGGACGGAAGGGCTCCGGGTCGCGGGGGACAGCCTACAGGTTCTTCAGCCGGCTCTCGATGTCGTGCTTCTGCAGCGCCGCGATGAGATCGTCCAGGTCGCCCTGCATCATCCGATCCAGGCTGTGCAGGTCCAGCCCGATGCGGTGGTCGGTGCAGCGGTTCTGGGGGAAGTTGTAGGTGCGGATGCGCTGGCTGCGGTCGCCGGAGCCGATCATGGTCTTGCGGCTGGCGTCGCGGGCACTGCGCTGGGCCTGCATCTGGGCGTCGAACACGCGGGATAGAAGGACGCGGCGGGCCTTGGCCCGGTTCTTGTGCTGGCTTTTCTCGTCGCGCATGGACACGGTGATCCCGGTGGGGATGTGCTCCAGCTTGATCGCCGAGGAGACCTTGTTGACGTTCTGCCCGCCGGGGCCGCCGGCCCGGCTGACGTGCTCGATGACGTCCTTGTCCCAGTTGATCTGGACATCGACCTCCTCCGGCTCAGGCAGGACCGCGACGGTCGCGGCGGAGGTGTGGATGCGCCCCTGGGTCTCCGTCTCGGGGACGCGCTGGACGCGATGGCCGCCGCCCTCGTAGCCGAGGTGCTGGTAGATGCCGGCGCCCTTGCCGGCCAGGACGATCTCGCGGAATCCGCCCAGTTCGGAAGGGGAGGCGTCCATCACTTCCAGCGTGAAGCCGACCCGCTCGGCATAGCGGAGGTACATCTCGTACAGGTCGCGGGCGAACAGGGCGGCTTCGTCACCACCGGTGCCGGCCCTGATTTCAATAATGATTGAATCGATGGCGGCGTCGTCGCCGGTGACCAGCGCCTGGCGGATGCTCTCCATCAGGCCTTCGGCGTTCTCCCGGGCGGTGTGAATCTCCTCACTGGCCAGTTCCTTGAGGTCGCGATCGGCGGCCGGGTCGGCCAGCAGGGCTTCGCTCTCGGAGACCGCGGTCATCGCCTGCCGCCACTCCTGGTAGGGCTCCATGACCCGGCGGAGTTGCCCGTGCTCCTTGGCCAGGCGGGTGATGCGGGCGGGATCGGTGGCGACCTCGGGGCGGTTCATCTCCTCGCCGATGGCGTCGTAGCGGGCGCGGATTTCCTCCAGCTTGCGGATGACCGGATCGGTTGCCATGGTGGCGGATCCTTGCATGGGTGTGGCGCTGGTCTCTTGCCGGTGCGGTCCCGTTGATACGGGGGCGACTACAAAAAGAATCCACGCTGAGCGGGCCCGATCCGCGAGGACCGGGTCCGCTCAGCGTGGAACGCGAAGTTTGCGATGGCGGCGCTAAGCCTTGGCGGCGGCTTTCTTGGCCGGCTGCTTGGTGGCCTTGGAGAAGTAGTCTCCGC
>CAYVVX010000465.1:0-4902 GCA_964455315.1 uncultured Planctomycetales bacterium
CCAAGGCAACCCTCCAGACCGTAGCGTAGGCCCTGGGAACAGGAAGCGGGTCCGCAGAACAGCCGGCCCGCGGAGAAGGAAATCCGATCCAAATACAGGAGATCGTGTGATGAAAATGATCGTATCCATCATCCGGCCCGAGAAGCTCGAGGCCGTCCAGCAGGCCCTGAATGAAAGCGACGTGTTCCTGATGACCGTGACCGACGTCCGCGGTTGCGGCCGGCAGCGCGGCTTCAAGGAGGTGTTCAGAGGTCAGGAGTACATGGTCCGGCTGCTCCCGAAGGTCAAGCTGGAGATCGCCTGCAACGACTCATTCGTCGAGTCGGCGGTCGAAGTGATCGTCAAATCCGCCCGCAGCGACAACGGGCAGATCGGCGACGGCAAGATCTTCGTGCTGCCCATGGACGATTGCGTCCGCATCCGCACCGGCGAACGCGGCGGCGAGGCCATCGGGCCCTGACCCGGTACCCCGCCGGCCTGACCACTCGTGTTGAACAACCCCGGGCCTGTCCACCCTGGAGAGGTGAACAGGCCCGCTTGGTTGCGCAAGTGGCCTTCCGCCTCTCATCGACCGGCTGGCCTCAGCGCCCGCACCCGCCCGGCCCCTGGAGACGGTCACACGCCAGGGCGTAACTGCACAACCACGCGGCGCCGCGGAGCAACCCAGCCCGTTCAAGAGGCAGTCGCGCTTCCTATCCAGTCTCCCCAACTTCACTGGTTGGCGCCTTCCTTCGCCATCGCAGCCCCTGTGAAACCCGAACCATCGACATTCTCACCGCTGCGTGAAATCTGGCACGACGATTGCCCTGGTGCCTTCATGCATGATCCGTGTTCAGCGATAACGCACGATCCGCGCGATCGGATCGCAGGCGTGAACCATGCACGCCCGCCGGTCGTCGGCATTGATGGTGAGGAGAACTATTGTCCGGATGTATCCCTGATCGCTTGGACCGGCGGCGTTCCCTGCCCCGTCGCGTGTGTATGCCCTTCTGTCCACGCAGATCCCTGTCAACCCCGCGACTGACGTCTCAGCGGGCGGCATGTGTGTCCTGATCGCGCCGCGCCCTGGCACTCCGCGCGATCGAACAACGGCGGTGCGAGGGACCGTCCACGCAGTATCACTCTTGTCCAGGAGGATCGCCGTGAACCCGTTCAGTTCCGATAACCGGCGATGGCACATCATCGCCATGCTCCTTGTCCTCGGTGCCACCGTCGCGGTGCGGCAGCTTCACGCTCAGGATGCCGCCTCCGACCCGCCTCCGACGGAGACCGCCGCTGAACCCGCGGCCGCTGAAGAGCCCGCGGCACCCATGACCGCCGACGCGGTCGCGGAAACCGCCAGGCTCAGTCTCGACACCCTCTGGGTGCTGGTCGCCGGCTTTCTGGTGTTTTTCATGCAGGCGGGCTTCGCCCTGGTGAAGGCCGGCCTGACCCGGGCCAAGAACGCCGTCCACATCTGCATGAAAAACATGCTCGATTTCTGTTTCGCCACGCTGCTGTTCTGGATCTGCGGCTTCGGCATCATGTTCGGGGCCGGCACGGAGTACTTTGGAATCAGCGGCTTCTTCCTCAACGAAGTCGCCGGCGCCGATCCGCCCACCTTCGATTCCCTGTCCTGGAACGTCGTGAGCGTCGAAGCCAGGTTCTTCTTCCAGCTCGTCTTCGCCGGCGTCGGCGCCGTCGCCGCCTGGTGCCTGGTCACCGGTTTCATGCTTTTCTTCATCCTCAAAGCAACCGTTGGCCTGCGGGCCAGCGCCGCGGAGGAGCAGAAGGGTCTGGACATCTGCGATCACGGTATGGAGGCCTATCCGAATCTCCAGCTTCTGTAAGCGTACGGGTCACGAACCCTCGCCAGTCCCGTTTCCGAGCTCGGGACCGGCGGGGACGACCATGTGTTTCCAGCCGGATCCAGCCACTCGCTGGCATGGAAAGTGCTACATCATCGCGTGAAATGACGTATCATGAAACGTTCGGTCGGTGTCACGTCGACACCGGGCCGAGCAGGACCCTCCGCAAATCAGGAGGAGGTTGGATATGAAAAAGGTCGAAGCGGTAATCAAGCCATTCAAGTTGGACGAGGTCAAGGATGCCCTGACCCATCTCGGGATCCAGGGATTGACCGCCATCGAGGTGCGCGGGTTCGGGCGCCAGAAAGGCCACACCGAGCAGTGGCGCGGGGCCGAGTACAAGGTCGACTTCGTCCCCAAGGTCATGATCGCGGTGGTGGTCGCGGACGGTAAGGTGTCGGATGTGGTCGACGCCATCACCCGCGCGGCGCGTACCGGCGAAATCGGGGACGGTAAGATCTTCATTTCCGATCTGGACAGCGTCATCCGTATCCGCACCGGCGAAATGGGCGAATCAGCGGTCTGATGATGACCTGAGCAACACCCCCGTCGGGCGACCCGCCCCCCGTTCACCTTTCGGGAACGCGGGGGCGGTCGTCAGGGCGGGAGCCTCGGAGGGAGACACCCATCACCTCCGCATCCGATCAGCGCCTGGATCACCATACCCGCACGCTCAGCGAACTGACCGGCGAGGGCTCGCTGCTGACCGATCCGGAGCAGGCCGACGCGTTCCGGCGCGACCTTGCCGATCGGCTGAAATCACGGTTCGATCGAGGCTGGCTGGAGAGCCACCTGCAGACCAGGCCGGCCTCCTACCTGGTGTCCACCCCGCCCGACAGGATCGGCGAGCACCTCTCCGTGCTTCACGAACTCGAGCCCCGCCAGGTGCGCATCACCGCCCGCTACCTCTTCGATGTGAAGGTGGTGGAGTACACCGTGTTCGCCCCGGAGCGGATCACCAGCGGCCCATTCCGCAGGATTGCGGGGGTACTGGCGGCCAGGCGGTTCCAGGTCAACTCCGCCCAGATCGTGACCTTGAGCGACGGGTGGATCCTGGACACCTTCACCGGCAGCGACATGGATTACAACGGCGCGCCGCCGCCCGAACGCACCGCGGAGATCGCCGCGACCATCGAGGCGGTGCTGCTGGGGAAACGCAATGTCGAGCAGCTCGTCGCCGACGGGCCGGAAGTCCGCCGGGCGGTCCCCGCGGCGGCGTCGATTCCACCGCAGGTGGAGGTGGACAACACCGCCCTGGACGGGTTCACCATCGTGGACGTGTTCGCGGACGACCGCCAGGGGCGCCTGTACCGCATCGCCCGGACGCTGTTTGAAGAGGGATTGTCCGTCTGCTCCGCGAAGATCTCGACCCGTATCGACCAGATCGTCGACGCGTTCTACGTGCAGACCAGCGACGGCGGGAAACTCACCGACCAGGACGCCATCCGGCGCCTGCGCGAGCGCTTGATCGGGGAACTCAGCAACGACTGACCGGACGCGCAGGATTCCACTCGCTGCGGCGACACCCTCGAATTCGCTGATTCACTTCTTCGATCGCTCCGCCAGCCAGTCGCACACCTGCGGCCACAGCTCGCGCTGGGCCTTCGATCCGACGGCCAGCCCGATGTGCCCGGCCGGGAAGACGATGGCCTTGCGATCGCTCGATCCGACCAGGTCGTTGAACGGCTGGCTCTGCCCGCAGGGCACCAGGTCGTCGTGCTTGGCCATCAGGTTGAGCACCGGGCAGGTGATGTTTTTCAGGTTGATCAGGTGCTTGCCCAGCGGCATGCGTCCCTGCGTCAGAAGATTCTGCTGGTAGAGGTACTTGACGAACTGCCGGTACACCTCACCGGGCACCGGGATGTTGTCGTTAAGCCAGCCCTCCATGGCGAAGTAGTCGTCCACGAACTTCTCGTCGTCCATCCGCTCCAGGAACATCAGCGGCTTGGAGATCATGTTCTGCACCGGCTTGAGCATCTGGAACGATGCCTGCAGCAGCTCCGCCGGGCAGTTGCCGAACGCGTCCACCAGCTTGTCCACGTCGAAATACTTCGGATCGGTCCACACGTTGAGCAGGCCGTCGCGGGTGGCGAAATCGATGCCCGCGGCCAGCAGGATCAGGTTGCGGACCTTCTCCTGGTGCAGCGAGGTGTACATCGAACTCATCGTGCCGCCCATGCAGTAGCCGAGGATGCTCACCTGGTCGACCCCGGTCCGCTCGCGCAGGTAGTCGACGCAGTTGTCCATGTACCCGTTGATGTAATCTTCCAGGCGGAGGTGGCGATCGGCCGACGTCGGCGTGCCCCAGTCGATGAGATAGGTGTCGAAACCGCGCTCGAGAAAATGGGCGACGACGCTCTTGCCTTCCTTGAGATCCAGGATGTAAGGACGGTTGACCAGGGCGAACACGAACATCAGCGGGGTGTGATGGGCGCTGGGCCTATCCGAAATGTAATGCAGCAGCCGCAGGCGGTCTTCCTCGTAGACCACCTCCGACGGCGAAACCCCTTTGCGGACCCGCTGGGCGTGCTGCCAGAGCAGCGGAACCCGCGCCGCCCGGCGCATGTTGGTCACCGCTTCATCCAGCATCGCTTCGTATCCGCGGATCCACGGGTTCACCGCCGTTCCGCCGGTGTTCTCAGACATCAGAGCTCCTCACTTCCTGCCGGAGGGACGTTTCTTCGAGGGGCGCGTGCGCACCGGACCGCCGCGGCCCACCGGCTTCTTCACCGCCGGTCGCGGAGCGGGCTTGGCCGGCTCCTGTTCCTGCATGTCGTCGATCTGTTCCGCCAGCGCATCGATCCGGTCGGCCAGTTGTTCCATCCGGTCCAGCAGCCGCGTCTCCACGTGCCGCATCGCCTGCATCATGGTGTCCACGTCCTCCCGAGCGGTGAGCTGCATCTCGTGGTTGGCCCGGGTGAGGAAGTCATTCATCTGCTTGCGGAAGGCGATGGCGCTGTCCATGGACTGCTTCATCGCTTCGAGAAACTGCGGCGAGCGCATAAACTCCTCGGCGTAGGACGACATCGCCTGCAAGGCCATGTCGCGCATCTGC
>CAYVVX010000466.1:0-4896 GCA_964455315.1 uncultured Planctomycetales bacterium
ACGATGATCCCGAAGGATAGCCCAAACCGGGAGCCCCGGCATTCATAGTTTCTCTCTGTGGTTCAAATCTTTCAGCTTTCCGCCGGAGCCTGCCGCTCGCGCACGCGGCGGTCGGCTTCGTCGAAGGCTTCGGTTTCGTCGGCGATCAGCCCGGTGTCCATCTTGTCCCAGATATCCATCACCTCGCGGCCCGCGTCGCTGAGTGCCGCGCCGCCCTGGTCGACCTCCGCGCCGATGGCCAGGATCTGGTCCAGCCGCTCCTGGTACATCTCGGCGCTGATCGCGTCCGACTCGATCAGCTTGCCCAGGCGCATGAGATCCTTCTCGCTGACCAGCGCCGGCCTCCCGCGCGACCCGGCCCGCTCGCGCTGTTCGCGAAGCATGCGCATGCGGGTCACGGTCATGGCTTCCTTGCCGCGGATGTTGAGCTCGCGGGCCAGCATGAGCTGCTCGGACGTGCGCAGCTCGAACTCCTGAGCCAGCATCCGCCGCACCTCGGGCACCTTCTCGGACGCCCCGCGCTTGAACAGCGTCTCCTTGGCCGCGGAGAGCTTCTCGATCTTCTTGAGCAGCGTGCCCCGATCCTTATCCAGCAGCAGCTCCTGACGGCGCAGCTCCTGGCGGGTCATCTGCGACAGGGGTTTGACGCGCTTTTTCCAGAAGTTCAGCAGGGGCATGCGTTGGTCTCAAGAGGGCTATCAGCCATCAGTTTTCAGCTATCCGCCATGCGGTGTTGCCAGTATCCGGTCGCCAGTTGCCAGTTACGACGAGCGCGGCAATTTGTTGCCGCACGTTCCTATCACGCCGCAGATTTGCCCAGGACCGCTTCGCGCGGCAACGAATGGCCGCACTCCTTGTCTTCACTCATCACTCGGAACTCATCACCCATCACTTCTTCACCCTGCTTCCGGCTCGCGGCTCCGTCGGCGCTGGGGGTCAGGTTCCTCGACCACTCTCTCCGCCGCACCGCTCTCTCGCTCGCGGCCGGCGGTCGCTTCGTCCTGTTGCGGCGCGTCCAGTTCCGCCAGGATGGCCAGCTCGTCCTCGCTCAGCGACGACTCCGCGGCCGACATCGCCAGCGAGCCGGCCAGTTCCACGTCGGCGGAAAGCTGTTCGATCATCTCCTCGGCCCGGACCGCGTCGCCGGTCAGCTCCTCGGTGGTGGGTAGCCTGGCGACCTTGCCCTGCTGGATCAGGGTCAGGTTGTGAATGTGGGTGCTGATCACCTCCACCTGCTGGCCGACCACGCGGGCGCTGGTGCCCAGCCGGTCGATGTCGTCGCGAACCTGCTTGATCTGCGTGGCCAGGCGGCGCTTCACGGTCGGCGACGACGCCTCGCGGCCCTGCCTGAGCAGGTCGGCCTCGCGGGTCTCCAGCTTGCTGATGTCGGCGTAGACGCGGTCGCGGCGCCCGGCGAGGCGGGCCCGCCGCTCGGAGAGCGCGTTGATCTTGCGGGCCTCGTTGCCTTCGCCGCCGAAGAGCTGCCGCAGACGGTCGATCATGGACATGCCCGGTTCCTCCAGGTTCGTCGCCGCCCCGCGATACAGCATCACCTCGCCGCGCTTGCGGCTCACGCGCAACTCGCGATCCTTGCGCGTGGCCCGCTCGAAGGCCATCATCGCCACTTCGGCGGACACGCCGATCCGCGCCGCCAGCTCCGCGGCGTTGAGCCCGCCGGTGAGCAGTTCCACGCTGGACCGTTCGATCTCCTCGAGCACGCGATCGACCTTGTGGGCCGTCGCCTCGGGATCGAACAGCCGGCAGTCGGCGGGTGTCGCTTTCGAGCTGCCCGGCAGAACCCGCCAGCCGCCGTCGTCGCCGGGCTCGACCAGCACCAGCGTCACGTTGGGCAGGTCGACCCGCGCCGCCCGGACTTCGTCGGTGAAGCCGCTCGGGCTGCACACACCGATCAGATGCTCAACCTTCATGTCGGCGACCTGCTCGCGCAGATGCGCCATCAGCCTGGCCAGGCCCACCGGCGGCGCGGGCCCGCCCTCATCAAGATAATGCTCCAGCGGCGACAGCGTCGAGGCCATCGCCACCGACGTCACCCGCTTGCCGAAGAAAAGCCGCCGCACCCGCCCGGTCAGCACGCGGCCGGCGTTCCTGGGCAGGGCCCGCAACAGATCGCGATCGTGCTGCCTCCGGTCGGCCATCAGCCGCCGCAGGTGATCCTCCTGCGAGCGGGTGGTCCAGTCCCAGTGCGTGCCGCGCAGCCGCGTGGAGCGGGCCTGGTTCAGGTTGCTCTCCACGCCGGCCAGGAAGGCGGCTTCGATTTCGCCGGCCCGCCGGGCCTCAGGACTGATTCGCTCAACTCCGCTCAAGTGCGACAGGCTCCTCTCTCCGAATCACCACGCGCTCGATCCCACAATGACAGGGGCGGGCGTAAGCGCCTGGCTGTGGCCTTTTTCGCCGAACCCCCGCCCAACGGAGTACCGTTGATCGGGTCAGCCATCTGGAATCCATGCGCACGACCCTGATTTCATCGACCATTCCGGCGCGAACTCTTCATCGCCTGCCCGGATCACGGCGTCGCCAGCGGTTTTCCACAGCGGGCACAGAACCGTGCATGGGCGGGATTCGCATGGCGGCAGTTCCGCTCCGGGCATGCCGACACAGGCCCCGAGATCCGCTTCGGCCTGGTTGACGCCGAGCCCAGTCGCAGATCCGGCTCGTCGATTTCGCCGCCGCTGATCAACCAGCGAAAGAACCTCGCCACCAGCGCAAACAGCATCATGCAGGTGCCGATCACCACCAGCACCAGCATGCCCGGCACCAGGACCCATCCGCTGCCCGTACCAGTGTAGAACAGCACCAGGATCAGCAGAATGGCGAGGATCACCCGCATGGGCACGACCCTCCGGCCGCCCGCAAACAGGCGGCGCCTTCCTGGGAGCGCGGCCGCCTCATCCCGCCTCCGCCCGCAGGTCGTGCCCGCACAGGATGCAGAAATTGTCATCGCGGCTGACAAACGCGTGGCAGCTCGGGCAGCGCGGCACGAAACCGGCGAGTTGCTGGCCGCAGTGGATGCAGTACTGGTCCCGCCGGGCCACCTCTCCGCGGCAGCGCGTGCAGCGCCAGTGCATACCGTCGCGGGCCACGCGGGCGTCTTCGCCGGAGTCGCCCACCCAGTGCCGCGCCGCCGGCCAGTAGTGCTCGATGAACGCCTTGATCTCCGCGGCCGACCCAAACCGCCGGTCGCGGCGGGTGTAGCAGCGCTCGAAGAGCCGGTCCAGCCAGCGCGGCGTGTCCTCGCGGAGGGCCCCGGGCAGGTCGCTGCCCTGGGGCAGGAGGCCGGTGAGCATCTCGTGCAGCACGATGCCCAGCGAATAGAGGTCGCTGCGCCCGTCCACCTCGCCGCCGCCGCGGGACAGGGCATCGCGCTGCTCGGGAGACATGTAGGCCAGCGTGCCGATCAGGTGGCGGCCTTCATCGCCGGCCAGCGAGCCGGACTGAATCATCGAGGCGCCGAAGTCGGCGCTGCGCAGCAGTCCGAAATCGGTGACCTTGACCCGGCCGGGGGTCATCGCCTCCAGCCGGTCGCCGCCGCTGACCAGGATGTTGGCGGGCTTCACGTCGCGATGGATCACCCCTGCGCGGTGGGCCGCTTCGAGCGCGGACAGCGTTCCGTACAGCATCGCCACGGCCGGCTCGACCGGCAGCTTGCCGCCGTGCTTGTCCAGCAGTTGCCGCAGCGAAGGCCCGTCGACGTACTCCATGACCAGGTAGGGCGGGTCGCCGTAGGGGTCCAGGTCGATGGCCCGCACGATGTGCGGATTGCGCAGCCCGTGAATGACCAGCCCTTCGCGCTGGAGCTGGCGGACGTACTGGGGATCGTTGGGGATCTTGATGGCGACGAGTTCCTTGAAGACGTGGTGGGTCGCCTTCCACACCTCGCCGAAGCTGCCGGCGCCCAGGCGGGCATCCAGCAGGTAGTTGCTGATCCGGTCTCCCGGCTGCGGTCGACGCATGACGACAATCCCCTTGACCGGCGTGGCCGGCGAGTCAGCGGCAACGATTACCCCCGCACGTCCCCTGACATGCGGCGCTTGATTGTGCGCCGCGAACTAAAACGACTCCTCCGAGCGGCGGGCGAGGAAGTCGCAGGACACGAAATTATAAACCGCGGCGACGAGGAAACCAACGCACATCAGCGCCCGCTGCCAGCCGCCGCCGAACGTTCCGCCGGTCAGGTACAAGGCGAAGGCGACATCCACCAGCAGGTAACCGAACAGGGCCAGGCCGCTGATGAAGTTGCTGTCCGCGCGGACCACCTTCGCCGGAACAAAGAACAGCGCCCAGGGCAGCACCAGCACGAAGCCCAGCCAGATCAGCCCGCCGCGGACGCCGCCCCACAGCGCCGCGCGCGACTCCGCAGGCAGCCGCCAGTACCAGATCACCACCAGCACCACCGCGACGGCCAGGATGGCCGTGAGCACCTTGCCGCCCACGAACTTGGCGATGCCTTCGATCATGTCCGGTCGTCCCTTCGCTTCGTCACCCCGCGCCGGAAGCATGAGGGGTAACGCCGTGGGCGGTCGGGCGCCGGCGGCGACATCCGCCCGCGGGCCCGGCGCGGCCGCCCCATCTATCCTACTACGCCGATCGCGGTCAGGGCGATTCGATTCTGGGGGATTCTTTTGAGTCGGGGGCGGAGGCAGCGGCCCATCACGGCGGCGCGGTGTCGCCCGGCGATCAGATGGCGGCCGGGGCGGCTTCGACGGTGCGATTGCGACCGCCTTCCTTCGCGGCGTAGAGGGCCAGGTCGGCCTCGTGGATCAGCGCCTCGGAAGACCGCGAGCGGGTGGTCCGCAGGCTGGCGACGCCGATGCTCAGGGTCGCGGGGACACCGGGGAACTTCTGCCGGACGGCGTGGTTGAAGGTGGCGACGATGCG
>CAYVVX010000467.1:0-4892 GCA_964455315.1 uncultured Planctomycetales bacterium
GCGGCCGGCCCCCGTGCCGGCCGTTTCGCGAGCGTGTGGTCGGTCGTGTGTGTTCGATTGGTGATGCCGTCAGGTTCGAGTGCTGCAGGGTGTGCCGCGCCCGCCAGCGGCGGCTTCTGACCAATTCCCGGGAGTGCGTCAATGTCATTGGCGCACGAATCATCGACGCGGGATTCATCAAAGAGCCGCGGGCTTCCAGCCCGCGCTGGGCGCCCGAGCACAAGTTGCGTCGCAATCGCGAGAACCCATCCCGGCTTCAGCCCTCCGAAAGCCCTCCCCGTCTTCAAGCCATCGGCGGATTCAAGCCCGTTCCGATTCAGCCGATCAAGCCCGCCTCTCCGAATGCGTTGCTCCAGCATGTGGACTTACCGAATCCTTGGATCGAGGAGCATCGCGTCGTGAACCGCCCCATCTCCCGCCGCCGAAAAAACAACGCCAAACGAAGCCACGAATCGCCGTTTTTGACCCCGCCAGCCCGGTTTCGCATGGCTTCGTCCCCGGAAACGAACCCAGCGCATCGCCGTCCTCCGCCCCGCGAGCAGGCCGGTTCCGATCCCGTCCGTGGTACAATCAGGCATCCACGTCCCGCCCGCTCGGCCGGACACCCGCGCAGCCCAGAGAATGCACCATGTTCAGGGTAGACCGTCGCCCAGGCTTCAGGTTCCTCCCGCAGGCCCCGCGGCTGCGCTCGAATCCGCGGGTGAGGCCGATCCACCACGCCTGCGGATTCCTCCTGTGCCTTCTGGCCGCGGCCAACGCCCGCGCCGCCGACCCGCAGCCGATTTCCGCCGCGGACGCCCAGCAGTGGATCTACCACACCGTGCCGCTGCCCAGGCAGATCGCCATTACCCACCAGGTGGTGACGCCCAATAACACTGTCGCCATCAGCTACGCCGGTGGCTCGCCGCTGCTGGTGCAACAGGCCGCCTCCGAGCTGCGCGAGGCCCTCTTCGGATCGCCCAACCCCGTCAACGTTCCCAATCCCGTGTGGACCATCCATCTCCAGGTCGGCGGGGCGGAAGCCGATCCGCTCAACGCCTATCCCAACGCGAGCCAGGCGAGCCTGATCCAGTCCGATACCCCCCAGGCCTCTCTGCGCCTGATCGCGCTCACCCCGCAGGGCGTCTACTACGCCGCCAAGACCGTGGCCCAGCTCATCAGGGGCCGCAGGCAGGGTACCCAGGTGTCCATCCCGGTGATGACCGCCACCGACTGGCCCGACATGGCCGAGCGCGGCGTGTGGGGTGTCGACGCCTCCTACTACCTGCGCTGGCTGTCCGATCGCAAGTTGAACTTCATGGAGCAGATTGCCAGCACCTCGGTCAACGGTGCCGGGCAGGCGGTGGTGACCATGGCCGGCTACAAGCAGATCATGCTTGATGACGGTCCGACGTACGGTTTCATTGCCATCCCCGCGGTGCCGCACCTGGATTCCATGCAGAGCCGCGGCGTGTTCAATGCCTACCCCGATCTTCGTGCCCAGGGCTCCAATGCCTCTCCGGAGGCCAGCTGCTACCTGCGGCCCAGGATCTTCGACATCATCGGCGACTGGATCAAGGGCTGTGCGGCCATGAACAACGTCACCGAGGTCGACGTGTGGATGTCGGAAAACCTGCACAAGGAGACCGGCTGTGAGTGCACTGATTACGGCTGCCGCTACGGCAACCGCGACATCCTGGAGATGCAGGCCATCCTCAACGGCTACAACCAGGCCAAGCAGCAGTATCCAAACCTGACCCTGCGCATCCTCACCGGCAACGAGACGGAACAGAGTAACAGTGCGATCCTCAATGCATTGCCCACCGGCGTGAAGCTCGTGTACTACCACAGCCTCAACACCTACACCGCCCGCGAAACCAATATCGTGCCCAATTACCTCCAGAACGCCGCCACCGGCGGGCGCCATGTCGGCATGTGCCCGAGTCTTTCCGCGTCGGTGATCTCCGACATCGTCAACCCCTTCAGCGGCCCGCAGTTCATCCGCTATCGCATGAACGAGTTCGTCAGCAAGGGCATGGACTGCCTGATGGGGTATCCCATTCCCCGCACCCTGTACTACGAGATGAACATGGAGGCGGCCGGCGAGTGGACCTGGAATGCCGTCGGGCGCTCCGTCCATGACTTCGCCTATGGATTCGCCGTGCGCCGCGGCTTCAGCGATCCCGAGCTGTTCGCCCAGTGGGCCGACGCCCACGGAGCGGTCGCCTGGGATGTCTACGGATCAGCATGGCCGGTGGACGAGACCCGCGGCTCCGCGAACGTGGCCACCGACCTGGTCAACGGCACGCTCCCGCCGCTGGGGTCGACCGGCGTGTACCCCAAGCCGTGGGGCGATATCAAGACCCTGTCACAGCTCAACAACGATGTGGCCCTGGCCGCCCAGGCGGTAGCCATCGCCAACCAGCTCAACATCGCGCAGTACAGGCAGGAATCGCTGGTGGTCCAGGGTTACATCAATTCACTCAAAGCGCTCTACGAGTTGAAGCAGCTTGTCGGGATGGGCGGGTCCATCTCGCCGCAGAACCACGCCGCAGCCAACCAGTACCTCACCATGTACGTCGACAGCCTGACCCAGGCCCGCACCGCGGTCGCGACATGGGAAACCACCGTCCCACAGTCCGGCGGCTCGGTGATCGCGCCCACCACCACGCTGCTGACAGACCTGATTGCGGAGATGAAAGCTGCCATCGACAGGTGCCCGAACGACGCCAACAAGTTGATCCCCGGTACCTGCGGCTGCGGTGTGCCCGATACCGACACCGACCTCGACGGCATCGCCGACTGCGCCGACAACTGCCCGCTGGTCGGCCCCGCCGGCCAGCTCGACACGGACAACGACACCGTGGGCGATCTTTGCGACAACTGTCCGCTCATCGGCAATGCGGACCAGGCCGATGCGGACGGCGACGGCGTCGGCACCGTGTGCGACGCCTGCCCCCTGACGCCCCCCGGCGTGCAGGTTGACGCCACCGGATGCCCGGTCGGGCCTCCGGGTGATTTCGATGGCGACGGCGACGTGGACATGGTCGACTTCGGCCACTTCCAGGCCTGCCTGACCGGCGCCTACGTGCCCATCACCGATCCGGACTGCCTCAATGCCAATCTCGCCGGTGGCAACGACGTGGACCAGGACGATTTTCTGGTCTTTCAGGGCTGCATGACCGGGGCCGACATCCTCGGCGACCCGAACTGCGCGAATTGAATGTGTCAGGAGGCGGTTACTTCGCCGGCAGCGCGATCTTCGCCAGGTAAATGCTCGACTTGCCCTCGTGCGACGAGTAGTACATGAACCACAGCACCCCGTCGTGCCAGACCATCCCCGGGTAGCTGCAATCCCCTCCGCTCGGAAGTGTCAACACCGGCTCGTAGCTGTTTCGGGTCATCGCCGCCAGCACCGTGGTCGCCTTCTCCGGGTAGCTGCGGCTGCCCGCGAACATCCGCCCGTCGGGCAGGATGATGAAGTTCGGCCCGCCCAGCCGGTGCCCGATGTCCTTCCACGTCCACGCGGTGTACGGCGCCCGGCTGGTCCCGATCCAGCCGTGCTGGCCGAACCGCTCGCGCCGGACCAGTGCAATCATGGTTCCGTCCCGATCGAACCGCAGCGTCACCTCGCCCGGCCAGCCGGGCACATCCAACGTGCCGATCCGCTCATACACCGAGCCGTCGCGACTCGACCACAGCGTCAGGATCCATTCCTCGTCCGTGCTGCGATCGGTGGGGCGGTACGACACACCGTAGGCGACGCCCTCATGCCACGTGACCCGCCAGAGCCACTCGCCCTCGTCGATGATCGCCTTCGGCTCCGTCCACTTCTTCCCATCCTCGCTGAACGCCACCCGCGGCCGCATCCCCACCCGCTTGTTCCCCCGATACACCGAGCCGCCGGTGACAATCATCAGCCGCCCGTCGGCCGTGATGGACAGCTTCGGATCGCGCAGGTCGACCCCGTCCTCCTTCAGCAGCGCAACCGACTCCCAGTCCTCTCCGTCGGGCGACACGAGCACCCGGATGCGTCCATCCCCGCCGACGTGGCCTTCGCCCTCGCGGAACGTGCAGAACCAGCGGTCCTTGAACCGGATCAGATCCCCGAAGGCGCTATGCGGTGCCTGGTCCCAGATCTTCCGCACGGCGAGCAGGCGCGGTTTCCCCTCGGCATCGGCAGCCCGCGTCGCCGGCCGCTCGTCGGCCCGAACCATGCCCACCAGGAGACTTGCGATCGTCGCCATGAGCGGGAGCAGCACGGATCGGCGGACATGATCTACATTGCAGCAGACGGGTGGTCGCATGGTGAAGCCTCGCATGTTGGCCCGGAGGGCGCCGTCGCTAAATAGAAACACCCGGGGATCGAGTCGTTCGACCTCCGGGCGTTCCATCCATCGGAGAGGGGGGGAAGCTCTCCACGCACCTCATGCAGTGACACTGAAAATGGTGTTTTTCGCGTAAGCCTATTCATTACGGGATCTTATCCAGTTCGGGGCTGGCACGCAAGGTTACGCTCCGCCACGATTCGTATCGAGGGGATTGGGACAGTCGTTGGGACAGTGATTCGCATCCTTGATGATACCTTGGGTGGTGCCGGGCAGTGCAATTATGTGCTCTGCGATGGCGGCTTGTAATTGATTAGGGCGTAACTCGCGGTCCGCGTGCTCGTAAGCACTGAAAATAGCAGATGTTAGGATATCCTCGGATCCGCGTTGCACGGGAAACAGCCAACTTTGGCCGTCCGGCCTCGTACCTGACCGACGATGCCCCGCAGACTGTCCCAATCCTGGCCGATTGCAGTCGCGGACCGCGAGTTACACCCAATTGATTAGCGCGTTCAAGGCCCGAGCGGAGCGAGAGCCAGGCGCGGGCGTTGTCCGCGGAGGGTTCGGCTGATGAAGTCGAGCGTG
>CAYVVX010000468.1:0-4884 GCA_964455315.1 uncultured Planctomycetales bacterium
GCTCGCCGCTGAGCACCGGTTCGCCGCGCTCGGGCACCCGGGAGGTCATGCGGCGGACGATTTCGCTCTCCTCGTCGTCGCTGGGATAGGCGACCTTGACCAGGAACATGAACCGGTCGAGCTGGGCCTCAGGCAGCGGGTAGGTGCCCTCCTGCTCGATGGGGTTCTGGGTGGCCAGGACGAAGAAGGGCTCATCGAGCTTGTAGTCCTGCCCGCCGACGCTGACGGTGCGCTCCTGCATGGCTTCCAGCAGGGCCGACTGGGTCTTGGGCGGCGTGCGGTTGATCTCGTCGGCCAGGACCACGTTGGCGAAGATCGGTCCGGGCAGGAATTTGAACTTGCGCTCGCCGGTGGTCGGGTCGTCCTGGATCACCTCGGTGCCGGTGATGTCGGTGGGCATCAGGTCGGGGGTGAACTGGATGCGCTTGAAGGAGAGGTGCAGGCTGTCGGCCAGCGAGGAGACCAGCAGGGTCTTGGCCAGTCCCGGCACGCCCATCAGGAGGCAATGCCCGCGGGCGAAGATGGTGATGAGCAGCTCGTCGATGACCTGCTTCTGGCCGACGATGATCTTGCCGAGCTGTTCGAGAATGCGTTCGTGACCGGCATGGAGCTGCCGGGCGAGTTCCACGTCATCATGCACGGGTGCGGACGTCGTCACTGCGTGATCTCCACGGGAATCAGGGCAATAAACGGCGACGGCTCTCCTCCCGTCGCCGGGGAGGCACTGTAACGCGGCAGGCCGGGGATGACCAGCGGGGCCGCGCCGCCCCTTGCCCGACGAGGTCGCGTGCGGATACCATTGGCGGCGTTCGACAAACCCATCCTACTCTGCAAAAACGAGGAGACCATACGATGGCGGAGCGCAGTGATATCTCGCGGCGGGACTTCATCCGGCGGTCGGCGGTGGGCGCGGGCGCCCTGGCCCTGGGATCGACGGCGGCACGGGGCCAGAACGTGTCCCCCAACGAGCGGGTCAACATCGGCTGGATCGGCATCGGCGGTCGGTGCAAGGGGCTGATGCAGGACGTGGTCGATCATGTCCCCGAGGCCCGCACGGTGGCGGTGTGCGACTTGATCGAGGAGCGCATCGGCTGGGGCAAGGACATCGCTCAGCGCGACAAACCCAACGGCTACACCGACTTCCGCGAGATGCTGGACAAGGAAAAGCTCGACGGCGTCATGGTCATCACCGAGCCGAGCGCCCACGCCGAGGTGGTCGTGCCGGTGCTCGAAGCCGGCTACAACACCTTCGCCGAAAAGCCCATGGACATCACCGTCGAGGCCATCGACGCCATCACCATCGCCGCCCGCAAGGCCAAGGGGTTCTACCAGATCGGCACCCAGCGGCGTTACCACCCTGACTACATCGCCTGCATGAAAGCGATTCACGACGGCATTCTCGGCAAGATCACCTTCATGCAGGGCGGCTGGCACTGGTCGACGGATCCCTCGCTGCGCAAGACGGACAAGGACGGCGGCCGGCTGATCGAGCAGTCCAGCCATCACATGGACGTGATGTCCTGGGTGATGAAGAACCAGGCCCCGGTGAACTGCGTGGCCATGGCGTATCAGCAGAACCCCAGGCCGGGCGGCGCGAACGCGTACACGGAGACGCATTCGGCAACGGTATTCCAGTTCCCCGACGGGCAGCTATTCTCGTACACCCACCTGTTCCTGCTGCCCGGCAAGTATGACAAGGAGATTCTCACCGTCTTCGGCGAGAAGGGCGCGGTCGATCTCAACCAGGCCATGTACTTCGGGCGCGACGAGAAGGAGATCAAGCTGGGTGAGCCCAGCGGCAAGGACTGGGGCCGCGGCACCACCGAGGAGCTGCAGGCCTTCATCCGCCAGATCAAGACCGGCGAGAAGCCGCTGGCCAACGTGGAGACCGGGCGGATCTGCTCGCTGATGTGCATCATGGGACGGATGGCGATGGTCAACAAGGAGAAGAACGCCTTTGAGCCGCGGGTCATTCGCTGGAAAGACCTGGGGACGAAGACCGATCTGCCGCCGCAGGCGGGATGATCGGGCGGGCGACACCTTGCACGTGAGAAATAAGAAGTGAGAAGTGAGAAAGCGGGCCCGCGCTGGCGGTACGCAGCCGCCCTCCTCGTGCCGCTCTGCTGCCATGCCCTGGTGATGGCCGCGGATGGCGGGATTGATGAGGCGGCCCGCGGCGTCGTTGCGTCATCCCCGGCCGGCGGGTTCCGCGGCCCGGTGGCCGGGCGGCTGGGCTGCTCGTCACTGTGCCAGTCGAAGGAGCCGCTGGACAAGGCACTGGAGACGATCGCCGGGATCGGGTTCAAGTACGTGGACCTCTCGGCGTTGTCCTGGGCACCGCATCTGTCGGTCGATGCCCTGGTGAAGGATTTCGACGCGGAAAGCGAGCGGGTGGCCGCGGCGCTGGCCCGGCATGGTCTGACCGCCTGCAACCTCACCTACGACCCTTTCGGCGATGGCGGTTTCGACGACTACGTGAAGCGGTTTGAGGCGCTGGCCCGTTTCGCCGGGCAGCGCAAGATCCGTCTGATCAACCTGATGGCGCCGGCCGCGAAGAGCGATCGGGATCTGGCCGTCGCCCGCCTGCGCCAACTGGCGGCGATCGCCAGGCGGCACGGCGTGCTGCTTTCGGTTGAAACCCACGTCAACCAGCTCACCGAGCGTCCGGCCGATGCGAAGTGGCTCTGCGCGCAGGTTCCCGGCCTGGGATTGACCCTGGACCCGAGCCACTACTATGCCGGGCCGAACCAGGGCAGGCCGTTCGACGATCTCTACCCGCTGGTGCTGGGCACCGGGCTGCGGGCCGGGGGGATGAGCTGGGCGGAGATTCACCAGCCGTGGGGGGAAGGCGTGATCGACTTTGCCGAGGTGGTCTCCAAGCTGGAGCGGGCCGGCTACGGGGGCTGCTACGTCGCCGAGTACATCCAGGGGTTCAACGAGGTGGACGCCGTCGAGCAGGCCCGCCGATTCTACGCCTGGGGCCAGTCGCTTGCCGATCGCCCCGCGACCTCCCGTCCCGCCGCTACCAGGCCTGTGGCGGGCCCGTGATTGACCTGCCCGGGGGGTGAGCACGGTATGGTCTTCCCCCACCCAGTTGCCCCGATTATGGGCTATATTGCCCGATCTGCAGGGGCTGCGCCGGCAGATGATCCGCCGTTAACTACCCATAAGGCGTTATTAAACATAATATTACATCATGTTTTGTAAGGCATGGAGGAACGTGGCACGCCCCGTGCTCTCTTTTCCACCGGAGAGGCTGCAGCTTGAAGCAGGCGCCAGGCGCAGCACTGCGGAATACGCGCTGGTCGGCGGTGGTTAGGACTACCACGGCGAGCATGTGGACCGGCGCGGCAGCGCCGGTGGCGACCAGCGGTCGATGCGCCGGGGAGATGGCCGGTCTGACGGGAGCGGGCCTGTCCGGGGGGGCGGGCCTGTCCCGGACCGGCGGCGGCGCAGGGCCGATAAGGTGCCGTCGCGTGCGACTGCGGCGCCGGTTTTGCGCGTTTTTTCGTTGCAAGGACAGTCCCCTAAGGCTTATAATCCCTCGCTTCTGAGCGGGTTGGGCTCGCCTGACGGGCCCATGAGTGAACCGATGCCGCATCGGGCACCGGCCATACCGACTCAGGTTCCCCTGATCCTGCATCCTGAGGATCACAGACGTTTGATCATCCGCCCGGTCTTCCCGGCCGATGTCGGGAGGCCTGCAATGCGGGTTCTCGTTTCGTTTGAGGGCAAGGCATGGCGTTCAACGAGTCGAAGCATTTGGCCGTCGGTACCAAGGTTCGCGTGAATGACCCGATGGAGGTGCCCGAGTGGTCCACCTGGGACGACGACAAGGGTCGCACGTCCGGACCGGTCAAGAAGCGGTTGCAGACCTCGTTCTTCAAGGGCGACAAGAAGGTCAGTGCCGAGATCGTGTACGTGTCCAAGGAGTCGGAGCGCGAGAAGCTCCGTCGCAAGGGGCAGATCAAGGTCCGGGTCAAGGACCAGAGCGGCTGCATGCTGACCATCACCGCCGATCCCGCCAGGCTGACCAAGCTGCACTGACCGGTCGAACTTTCTCCCGTTGAATAGTAGCTGTATAGTCGCCCGCGCCGCCGGCTTCGCTCAAGGAGCCGGTTTCATCGGTGCGGGCGCCGGTGCGCGCGCCGCCGGGTGCGCTTTCGCGGAGTGCCTTCATGCCGTTCTATCTCCCCGCCGATCCGACCTACACCATCGTGGACAGCGCGGCCGATTCGCTGCGTTTCACGTTGACGCGGTGCATGACCACCTGCCGGGGTCACGCCTGCTCGACGTCCAGCTTCGTTGACTGCCACGGCACGATCATGGGCTGGCATGACTTCGGCTGCCTGGAAGGCCCGGGCTGGGCGGCCAACGCGGTGGGCGGCGCGTACGAGCTGATCCGCTGGGCCCGGTTCATGGGCAAGCCGGAGATGGAGCGGACGGCGCTGTCGGTGCTCGACCACGTGCTGGAGAACGGCTTCATCGACGCATCCAGCGGGCTCATCCGCGGCTATCGCCACGTGCCCTGGGACCGCATCGTGCTCAACTTCAAGCACAACGACGAGTGGCTCTGCCCCGGCTCGACGGCAAAGATCGCGGTGCAGATGCTGCTCTGCGCAGATCTCGACGCGAAGCGGCGCGACCGGCTCATCGCCGCGGCGATGAACTACGCCGGCTGGATGGAGCGCCACGTCAGGACGCTGGACAACGGCTGGTTCCCGCGCCGCGTCACCGCCGACGGCACGCCCTACGACCGCCGGGCCGAGGGCGGGCCGGACCCGTTCTTCGCCGGCAGCGCCGACGGGTTGTTCATCCTGCAACTGTGGGCGGAACTGACCGCCCGCCGGCTGGGCGACTACCGGGCGAGGCTGGACCGCGCGG
>CAYVVX010000469.1:0-4876 GCA_964455315.1 uncultured Planctomycetales bacterium
CCGGTCAAAGCCCAGGCCGGCGGCGTGCCCTCGGTCGCCGGCGGCGCGCTCAAGGGCCCGCTCGGCGAGCCCTACGTCGACGGCAGCTTCGGCTTCTCCATCAGGGCCCCCGCGGCGACCACCATCGTGCGCGAGAAGCGCCCGCTCAGCATGGCCGACGTCGAGATCGTCCGCTTCGTCAACCCCGACGAACAGCTCAGCCTGATCGTGCGGCAGTCCAACACCACCCGGCCGCTGGCCATGGACGAGATCGGCGCCCGCCTGACCAGCCGGATGCAGCAGCAGCAGCAGGACGTGCGCCCGCTGGCTTCCCGGCCGATGCAGGTGGCCTCGCGCGAGGGGCTGCTGCACGTGGTCTCCTTCCACGCCGAAGAGAAGGACTGGCTGCGCCAGCAGGTGGTGGTGCGCACCGATACGACCCAGTACGACTCGCTGATCATGCTCACGCCGCTCACCGTCCGCGAGGCCGCCCAGAAGCAGTTCGACCAGATCGTCAAGAGCTTCCAGATCGTCCGTTCGGACGTTCAGCGGCAGCGCATCGAGACGGCCCTGGGGCGCGGCGCGGACCTGATGGCGAAGGCCCGCCGGCTCGAAATCAGGCTCTCCGAGAAGGCCGCGCCAAAGGACCGCTACATGCGGTTCATCCTCAAGCAGAAGGAGCAGGGCTACGTGCAGATCCGCGAGCGGGCCGATGTGGTGATGGATCGCAAGGGGCTGCGCATCCTGGAGGAAGGCTGGCTGTTCCGGCCTGACGGCGGCATCACCAGACTGGCCCAGGACATGTTCATCGCCGACGACCTGTCCTGCGAGGCATGGGAGAACAGCGTGGTCACCCTGTCGCCGCCCGACCAGCGCGGGGTCCGGGTCAGCACCTTGGACCGGGACGGCGGGGCCCGCGAGGGCGATCATCTCATGCTGGCATTTACCCCTGTCCCGGGGGCGCCGAGGCTCGAAAAGAAGGACATCACGACCGACCGCACCTACGCGGCGATGGCCTGGCATCCCGTCCTGCCGCGACTGCTCGATCTCGGGACGCCGGAACTCTACGCCTTCTCCTCCTACAATCCCGACCGCCGGGGCCTGTCCCTGCGAACCATCCAGGTGGTCGGCGTGACCCAGACGCCGCTCGGCGGCGGGCGGACGATGCCGCTGTACAAGCTCGAGGACAGCGAGGGCCTCATCCCGCCGGTCAGCGAGATCAACGCGGACGGAGCCGGGCAGATCATCCGCGTCGCCGCCGGCGACCTGGAGATGATCGCCACCACGCCGGACTACATCGAAGGCGCCTACAGCAAAAAAGTGAAGGAAGCCCGCGATCTCCTGGCCAGGTTCCAGCCGCGCCCGCCGGAACTCGAGAAGGATGGCGAGGAGAAGCCCCACGTGGACGCGCTGTTCACCGATGAGTGAGGCCCCACCGGCACGACCGGCCGATGACCGTTTTCCCCTGGACCCCGGAGCCCCGAAAACTCGCCATGACTGACCACGATCAGCCGGTGACATCACCGTCACCAACGTCATCGCCGCCACCGGTGAGGTCTGAGCACGAGATCAGGGCCTACCATCGGGCCACCCGCACCCTTCACCTCGGGTCGATCGGGATCTCCGTGATCTACTGGTCGGCCTGGTGCCTGCTCGCGCCGCGGCTGACGGCCTGGCTGGCCGGCGGCGGCTGGTCCGCCTGGTCGGGGCTCCTGCTCACGGCGCTGATCATGGTCGGCGGCAAGGTGCTCCTGATGCTGCCGTTCGACTATTACAGCGAGTTCAGCATCGAGCACCGCTTCGACCTGAGCACGCAGACGCCCAGGGGCTGGGCTGTCTTCCAGCTCAAGAACTGGCTGGTCGGCGGTATCATCGGCCTGATCCTGCTCAGCGGGCTCTACGCATCGCTCTGGTACGGCGGCGGCGTGTGGTTCGTGTGGGTCTGGCTCGGCGTGATGACCCTCAGCATCGTGCTGGCCAAGGTCTTCCCGCTGATCATCCTGCCGCTGTTCTACACCGCCAGGCCCCTGGAACGCCCCTCCCTGACCGACCGGCTCACCACGCTGGCCGAACAGGCCCGGCTCACCCTCAGCGGTGTCTATGACCTGGCGCTGAGCAGCGAGACGCGCAAGGCCAACGCCATGCTCGCCGGCCTGGGCTCCTCGCGAAGGGTATACCTGTCCGACACCCTGTTGCAGGCGTTCGACGACGACCAGATCTGCGTCGTCTTCGCCCACGAACTCGGGCATCACATCCGCGGCCACATCTGGAAGGGCATCGGCATCGCCGCCCTGGCCAGTTCCATCGTGGTGGCGACCATCGCCTGGCGGCTGAACCCGCTGGCCGGCGACCCCGCGCGCTGGCCGGAAGCCGCCGCCCGGCTGGCCCAGGTCATGCTCCTGCTGGCCGTGGTGCCGCTGGCGATCGCCCCGATCACCAACGCGATCAGCCGCCGTTTCGAGCGACAGTGCGACGCGGACGCCCTGCGCATGACCGGCAACCCGGCCGCCTACCGCACCGCCTTCGAGAACCTCAGCCGGCTCAACCTCGCCGACCCCGACCCGCCGCGCTGGGAAGTCATCCTCTTCGAGGACCACCCTCCCCTGCGCGAGCGGATCGCGATGGCCGATAACCCCGTTCCGACCGGCTGACCCGGACCGGGGCGGCCCCCCGCGCGAAGGCCGCCACCTTCAGGTTCAACCGCCATATTGTCCGATAACACCCTTCTGACTAGGATAGTCCGTGAAGGAAGCGGTGCGGGAGGCGCAGCCGCACCATCAGTGCCGCCATGAGGATGACCGGATGATGATTCCCCCTGGTGCCCCCACCGCCCCGGGTGGTGCCCCGCCCGACCGCGGCACGGCGACTCAATTCCGCTCTGCCGCCCTGTTCCTGCCGCTCATCGTGCTGCTGCCCGCCTTCAACATCGGCTGCATCACCGCCCCGTCCAGCCTGCGCCGCCCGGAACGCATGGAACAAGGCTACGTCATCGTCCTCCCGGGCGTCGAAGGCGAGAGCTACTGGAACGCCAACATCGCCAAGGGCCTCAATGAGGGCGGCGTGCATGCGGCCATCGAGGTCTACGACTGGGTGCCGCTGGGCGCGGCGCTGGTCGCCCCGCTGACCATGACCATGGAGAATCGCAACCGCAGCGAAGCCCGCAAGGTGGCCCGTAAGATCATGGACTACCAGGACAACCACCCCGGAAGGCCGGTCCACCTCATCGGGCACTCCGGCGGAGGAGGCATCGCCGTCTACGTGCTCGAAGCCCTGCCCATGAACCGGAAGATCAACAGCGCGATCCTGCTGGCCCCGGCCATCTCCCCGACCTACAACCTCATCCGGGCGATGAAGCGGACCGAGGCGGGCATCTGGAACTACTGGTCGCCGCAAGACGTCGGCTTTCTCCGCGGCGGCACCACCCTGGTCGGCACCATCGACCGCGAGCACACCAGCGCCGCCGGCGCGGTGGGCTTCCAGATGCCCTGGGGGCTCGACCAGGAAGGGCGGCAGTTCTACGCCGACAAGCTCCATCAGCAGCGCTACAACCGGCAGATGGCGGATTCGGGGCACCGCGGCGGACACTTCGGCTGGGCCGGACGAAGCTTCGTCCGCGACTGGCTGGCCCCGGTGATCCTGTCCCAGAACCAGGGCCGCGTCCAGACGGCGGTCGATACCCCGCCGGCCGGTGTTGGCGCGCCCCCCACCCCGAACTCCGACCCCGGCGGGCCGGGCCCCGTGGAGTGAATGACCCGCTGCGATCCGGGGAAAGCTCCCGAATCATCGCGCTACCCCTGAAGAGGGCTGGTAATTCTCTGAGCGGAAGTTATATAATATAATCTGAAGGGCGGTTTTCCGACTGCGTCCGAGATTGGTTCCGAGTCTGACATGGGACGAATACTGGTTCTGCAGACGCAGGGCGACGAGCTGGGAGATCTGGTCCCACTGCTCGGCAAGCTCGGCGAGGTCCAGGTCGAGAAGGATCTCGCCGGGGCCCTCTCCGCTCTCGCCGGATCCTCCTACAGCCTGGTCATCGGCACCCCCGCCGAACTGATGAACGCCGCCCGGTCCGCCAGCCAGAAGCGCCTGGGCCTGGTCCTGGACTCCATCGGCCAGGGCGTCTGCATTATCGACCTCAACGGCGACATCGCCTGGTCCAACACCCGGCTCGACCAGTTCCCCCAGGAAGTCCGCGAGCGCATCCGCCGTCATTGCCTGGACATCTATTCCAAGGCCGACCCCGCGAACACCTCGCTGCGATCCCGCGGCCTGAGCCTGTCCACCGAGGGCGAGCAGTACTTCGAGGTCACCCTGACCCCGGTGGTGGACCAGGAGGAGGGCACCATCTACCTGATCGCCGCGGTGACCGATGTGACCCGGGCCCGCCGCCTCCAGCGGAAGATGGACGCCATCGACAACGCCGGACGCGAGATCGTCCGCGTGGACACCGACAAGCTGGCCCGCATGGACGTTCGCCAGCGCCTCGAACTCCTCGAACAGAAGATCCTCCGCTTCACCCACGAGCTCCTGCACTTCGACAACTTCGGCATCCGCCTCCTGGACAAGGGCTCCAACAAGCTCGAGCTGGTGCTGTGCGCCGGGCTGCCCCCCGAGGCCCAGCAGATCGACATCTACATGTCCACCGAAAACAGCGGCATCAGCGGCTACGTCGCCGCCACCGGGCGAAGCTACATCTGCGCCGATGTCCGCAACGATACACGCTACCTGACCGGCATCAGCAACGCCCAGAGCTCCCTGACCGTCCCCCTCTGGCTGCACGACCAGGTCATCGGCATTCTCAACATCGAGTCCGACCGGCTCACCGCCTTCAGCGAGGACGACCGCCAGTTCGCCGAGATCTTCGGGCGCTACATCGCCATGGCCCTGCACATCCTCG
>CAYVVX010000470.1:0-4867 GCA_964455315.1 uncultured Planctomycetales bacterium
GACACCGACCCGAAAACGCTGGTCAAACGGCTTCAACCCCGCTAATCAAATACCCCAGGTTCGACGTACGACTCTCGCTGTGTCAAGCCAAGCTGATTGCGGAGGGCCGAGTCCGTATTTTCCGAACACGGCAGCGATTGCTATCCGATCAAAAGCTGTGTGGCTGACGACAACGGCTCCTGACAAGTGCCGGACCAGTACCTCGCTTACGTTTGGGAATTTTGGGGCATCCGTCACAGCGTGTTCGTCGATTCCGTGAATCGATACGTTCACTTCGTCGAAGTAATCTTCCGGGTTGACGAGCGTCTGCCATGTTTCAGCAATCTGACCATCCTTAAACCGCACTATCCCGATTTGGCAGATGCTTGCGAGGTCAGCATTCGCCGTCTCGACGTCAATGGATATGAAGTCCATCGCTCTGTCTCCGTGCCGCCGAACGCCTTGCCGATCAGCGGCCGGTCGAAGGCCGGTCCGTTGCATCGGCTTGTGGGGCAGCCCGATCTCGAAGGCGCCTCAAGAACCGATCATCCATCTTCTGCGAGGCGAGCCACCTCAACTCTTCCTCCAAGGTCATGCCTTCGATCTCGGCGGAAAGCCGATCTCGAGCGGATCGCATCAGCGCGACGGCGTCGAACTTTTTCTCGGTGCTACTCATCTGACGGGTCAGCATAAGACTTGACTATAAGGCTGTCCACCTGGCTATGTTCGGCCGACGGGGGTTCGAAACAGGGGATACAGCCTTGTTGACAAGCCGATCATGCCGCGCGTGGCCGGGTGGCACTGGAGCACCCTTAGGGCGCGGCGATCCGGCGGGCAGGAGCTGCAGACGATGCTCAGCCACTGGTCGGTCGAGCGGCCCCGGGAGTGGGTGCAGCGAGCCAAGATTTCAACGGCTTAATGTCCCCGAATCCATTCTGCAATGTCCGTCACCACCGGTTCCGCGACGTGCCCCGGCTGCATATACTCCTCCGGCATGCTCTTGCCTTCCCCGGGGATGAACAGATGATTGAGTTCAGGATACAGCTTGAATGTGACCTTGGGTTGAGCGCCGAGCGCTGCTTTCCAGTGGTTATAGTGCTCCGGGAGATTCTGATAATCCCGTCCACCTTGCAGGATGAGCATGGGCTGCTTGAGTCCCCTGGCAATCGCCAGCGGATCGTGCTGGCGCAAGTCGAGCCAATAGGCCGGCGGCGCCCCGAACAACGACACTGACGACGAGGCATCCGCCGGGGTCAGTTGCTTCACCCTGGCCGCGGTGGACTTGATCTCGGCCAGCCACGCCTTCTCCTCGGCCGACAGCTCGGGCTTGAGCGACATGACATAGCGCGCCTGCTCAACCATGACATCCTCGGAGGGTCGCGACAGGCAACCCGCCATCATGATCAGGCCTGCGATTTGCGGGTCAGCTTGAGCGATCCTGGGCGCCACCAGGCTGCCCAGGCTGTGACCCAGGACGAAAATGCGCTTCGGATCGAGACCCTCCGTGCCGCGAAGTTGAGTGACGGCGACCAGGACGTCATCAATGGTTTCCGCCTGCACGGTGAATTGGGCAGGGTCTTTCGCCCACTTGCCGGGATATTGCTTCGTCCGCTTTTCGTAGCGCAGGATGGCGATGCCCTGGGTTGCCAATCCCCAGGCCAGGTCGCGAAACGGTTTGTTGGCACCGACGGTCTCGTCGCGATCCCGCGGCCCGGAGCCGTGGACAAGCACCAACGCCGGCCAGGGACCGCTGCCGGTGGTCGGCAGGGTCAGCGTGCCCGGCAACCGCCACTCACCGCTGCCGACGGTGAACTCCCTTTCGCGGAACGCGCTGGTCCGGGCGTACGGTGGCGGACCACCGTCGATGGGGAGAAAGAACAGGCCGGTGACTTTCCCCGTGGCGTCGAACACCACTTTCGTATCCAGCGGCATCCGCTCGAACTGACAGGTCACCAGCGCCACGTCATAGCCGGCCACTTTGGTTGCTCTGGCCCCAAGCTGTTTCTTGAACGGACCGGCTTGCACCAGGAGGGCTTGCCAGGTTTCCCTGAGCTTCGGTTCGGGCGACACGTCTTTCATCGTGGCATCGAACCGCGCGACGGCTCCGGCATAATCCTCTTTCGCCAGCAACTGGACAAACTGCATGCCCGCGCTGGTGACCTCCGCAGGCGTGGCCAGCACCGTCAACGGTGCCTGGATAGCGACAACCATCAAGACCCTTGCCAAACACATAGCAGATTCTCCCATGGGTAGTCCTTCTCGGATCGAGAGATGGTAACACATACCTCGCGATATCTCAGCAGATCCATTAGAAAACCTGTACATCTTTATAATCGAATATGACCATCACGAGACCGCTTCGAAACAGGGGCGGATTCGAAACGGGGACGTGGCCCGTTGTTTGAAGTGGTCCGATCATGCCGCGCGTGGCTAGGCTAGCGCCTGGGGGCCGGTGCCTCCTGTCCTCAACCGGGCGATGGCCCGGCCGCCGCTGTTCTCCAAGGAGAAAGGCATGGTGGTCCATGGGACGCGCCGCCGCGGGTCGGTCCTGCTGCCTGGGATTCGGGTCCGCAAGGCATTCGGCGGGCTGGGGATGGATCGGCATCTCCGAGCCGCCCCCCGTAAAGAAGCGAAGTGTTCGCAGACCCCTCCCACACGGTCGCGCCCGGTCATCCGCATCATGGACAACCGCACGGTCGGACGATAAACATTCCCCATGCCCCACCAGGACGTTGCCGCCGAGACCCCTGCCTCCCAGCACCTTGCCCGGCGGCGCATCTGGGAATCCAAGTACGCCATCCGGGCCTGCTACCAGGGCTGGCATCGGCGGCTGGCCCCGTTCATCGCCGAGGGCCGGAGCCTGGAGATCGGCTCGGGCTCGGGGCATTTCAGTGAAATCTGGAAGGGCCTGCTGACCAGCGACGTGGTGGCCACGCCCTACGTCGACCTGGTGGCCGACGGGCAGCGTCTGCCGCTGGCGTCGGGAAGCCTGGGCAACCTGCTGGTCGTCGACCTGCTGCATCACCTGGCCGATCCGCACCTGTTCTTCGACGAGGCCTCGCGCGTCCTGCGAACCGGCGGGCGGGTGCTGGCCATCGAACCGTACATCACGCCGCTGTCCTGGCTGGGATATCGCCTGTTCCATCACGAGCCGGTGTGGTTCGGCGGCTATCACCGCTCCAGCGCGAAAGTGGACCCGTGGGAGGGCAACCTGGCCCTGCCCAACCTGCTGTTCACGCGCGAGCGGGAGGCCTGGCCCCGGCGGCATCCGTCGCTGCGCATCGTGCACACGCGCCGCTTCGGCGTGCTCGACTTCCAGCTTGCCGGCGGGTTCAAGCCCTACGCGTTCGTGGGCCATCGCCGCTTGTACGACCTGTGTCTCGAGCTGGACCAGCGGCTGGACCGGCTGGCGCCGCTGGCCGCGTTCCGCATCCTGGCGGTGATCGAGAAGGTATAATCGCCGACCCGGGGTGAAGGGACACCCTGGTGGTGATGATGTTGTGTTCCGCCCGGAGCAATCCGTTGACGAGGAGAAACCGACCATGAAACATTTGACGGGAGTTTCGGCAGTCGCGATCCTGATCCTGGGTTGGGGCACGGCCCCCGGAACCGCCCGCGCGGAGGACCAGCCGCGCCTCGGCTACATCAACCATATCCCGCCGGAGAAGCCGGAGGATCGCGAGGCGCGGCACAAGAAGGTCGCCGAGCGGCGGGCCCAGCAGTACATCATCATGGTCCATCGCGGGGCCCACAAGTTCGCCCCGGAGAACACGCTGGAGGCGTACAACGCCGCCATCGACCACGGCGCCGACGGCTGCGAGATCGACATCCACCGGACGAAGGACGGCGTGCTGGTCATGCACCACGACGACAAGATCGGCCGAACCGTCAAAGGTTCCGGCACCATCAAGGACATGACCTACTACGATCTTCTTGAGTACAGGATCAGCGGCGGCGACTCGAAGCTGCGCATGCCCACCCTCGCGGCGGTGCTGGAACTCGCCCGCCGGCGCTGCATGCTGATCCATCTGGACATCAAGAAGCCCGACCTCGAAGACGACCTCATCAAAATGTTCGACGAAGCGGACATCTGGGATCACATCGTCAACGTCAACGGCTACAATTCCGAGAAGATCCGCGCCGACAAGCGGCTCAAGACCTATGACTACAAGGGCTGGATCGAGGAAGCCGGCGAGGGTGACCGTCTCCAGGAGTTCCTGGCCCGGCCCCAGAAGCTGATCTTCACCAAGTACGATCCGGCCAGGGCGGTCAAGGCCATCGGCCGTAAGGTGGAGATCAGGGAAGTACCGGTGCCGGGCGACTTGCGGGCCAAATGGCTGCCCGCCGGACCGGTCGAGGAACCCGGGACCGGCGAAGACGGCCCCGCCTCCGCGACGGAGCTCAAGCCCGTGGAGAACGAAAGGAAGGGTGATGACCATGTCCGATGACTACACCTTCATTCAAAACCTGGCTGCCGAGCAGCCGGTTCCGGAGGAAGGCACCTTGAGCCGCACGATCCGCAACGACGAACGGGTCAAGGTGGTCCTGTTCGCCTTCGCCGCCGGCGAGGAGCTGTCCGAGCACACCTCGTCGATGGCCGCGATCCTCCACTTCGTGAGCGGCCAGGCCAAGCTGACCCTGGGCGGCGACACCCTCGCGGTCGCCCCCCACGCCTGGGTGCACATGGCCCCCAATCTCTCGCACAGCATCCACGCGGAAACGCCGACGGTGATGCTGCTGATCCTGCTGAAGGATCGGTCCTGAAACCGATTCAACCCTGAACGCGCGCGTTGTGCGCAGCGGCCGGCCCTGCTCCGCCGTAGCGAGCACTACAGCGCAGGGTGGTTGGTTTGAACCGCTCCGAGCCCTCGCCACCCCCACTGGCGCT
>CAYVVX010000471.1:0-4861 GCA_964455315.1 uncultured Planctomycetales bacterium
TCCGGCGGGACGCCCTGCTTCTGCAGGCCGTTGATGTCCGTCTCGGCGAACACGCCGCACTTGCCGGCCACCGGGTGCAGCCGCAGCCCCTCGTAGCCCATCTGGCAGAGCTGCTCGGAGGGGATCTTCAACTTGGCGTTGATCTTGTCGATGACCGCGCCGGTGCCGCCGGCGCACTTGTCGTTCATCGAGGGGATTTTCTTCTTCTTGCCGGTCTCCTCGTCGGTCTTGAAGACGATGATCTTGGCGTCCTGCCCGCCCAGCTCGACCACCGACTGCACATCCGGGTAGAGCTTCTCCACGGCCAGGCTGACCGCGTTGACCTCCTGCACGAACTTGGCCCCGATGAACTTGCCGACGTTACTGCCGCCCGAGCCGGTCATGAAGATGCGGAAGGCGTTGCCCGGCACGTCAGGGAACTGCTCCTTGATGGCCTGGAACATCTCCATGCACTTCTCAGGCTGCTTGGTGTCGTGCCGCTGGTAATCCTTGAGCAGGATCTCGTCGGTGACCGGATCAACCACCACGAACTTGACCGTGGTCGAGCCGACGTCGAGGCCGATGAGCAGGCCCTGCGGGTATTTCTCCGTCGGGGCGAACGGCACCGCCTTGACCTCGGGCTTGGCCTTGGCGGCCTTGATCAGCCCGACGTTGAGTTGCAGCAGACTCGGCTGCGGTGTCTCACCGCTCTTCGAGCCGCATCCGCCGGACGAACACCCGCCCGAAGAGCAGCCGCCGCCGGTGTGAGCATGATCGGACTTGTATTGCTTGGATGGGTTCATGGTGATTCCAATGAATGAGAGTTATAATTCAACTATGAAACCCGTGATGACCAGGGAAGAGGCCAAGGCTTGGCGAGAACGCTGGGCTCTCGTCGAGGAAGCTCATCGTGAGGAGCTTCAGTCGAAGCCGGTGGAAACGAAACTGCGCCAACTCGCGGTCATGATGCATACCGCACGGACCATGGGATGGAAAACTTCGACCCCTGCCCAACTCCACCGAATCCGCGCCCGCTGGGCCCGCCTCAAGAGAGGCAAGTATGCCCTTTGACCATCTGGCCGCACTCCTGGAGCCTCTATGGGATCTTGAACGGTGGCTGGCGTCCTCCAAGATCCCGCACGCCATCATTGGAGGGGTCGCCGCGACGCGGTAAGGGGAGGTAAGAGCGACGGCCGACATCGATGCTGTGGTCATGATCCCTGAGGATGCGTGGGAGCAGTTCCTCGGCAGCGGCGAGGCATATGGCTTCCTGCCCCGTCGGAGGAACTCTCTGGAGTTCGCCAGGCGCAGCCGTGTAATGCTATTCTCACACCACACCGGCATCGAAGTCGACATCTCGCTCGGCGGCATCATCTTTGAGAAGGAGATGATCGAGCGTGCCGTGCCATTTCCCCTGCCGAACGGACAGATACCGCTCGCAACTCCTGAAGACCTCATCGTCATGAAGTCCCTTGCCATGCGCCCCAACGATATCACCGACATCATCGGTCTCCTCGACGCCAACAAGAGTGTTGACGTGGACCGCGTTCGCTACTGGGTTCACGCGTTTGCCGAAGAACTGGATACTCCGGAAATCGCACAGGAAATCGACTCATTGCTCCACCGGCACGGGCGAAAGAAGATTCGTCCAGAGAGAAAGCCACGAAACCGGCGGAAGAAGCAATAGCCTGTACGCACCATTTTCAGCATCCGATCATCAGCGACAGAGGCGGCCTACCCACCCGCAAAACACGTCCGCTCGCCAACGAAACACAACGGATTCCCGAACGGATCTTCGCACCAAAGCGACTGCTCGCCCCACGGCCTTTTGGCGATCCCGGCATTCATCCGCCCGCAACCGGCCCGCCCGGCAACCTCTCGTAAATCGATGCCGCACGATCAATGTCCGCCACCGGCACGATGGCACGGAACAGCCGCACACCCATCGCCCAGCCTCGTCACGCCGTCACGGCCAGCTCTTCTGAAGCACAGGCCTCCACCCCCGCCGCCTTCATCCTCTCCGCCACGTACAGCACGAAGTTCGCCGCGCGCCCGATGACGCCCTTGCGATGCGGAACATGCTGCAGCGGCCGGCGCAGGTCGCGGTTCTCGGGCAGGTTCACGTACGCGCGGATCTGCTCGATGGTGTAGCCGGTCTGGGCCACCACGCTCTTGAACTCGTTCTTGCACTTGACCTTGGCTTCGCCCAGGGCCATCTGCGTGCGGCTGTGGGCGTTGATGTCGCCTTCGCCGGACGTCTCGATGGGCAGGAAGATCAGGTCCGGGAAGTGGGACACCACCGCGGCCTGGGCCCCGTCCGACTGCGTGCTGGGCATGCAGCCGAAGGGCTTGAGCGACAGCACCATGTGGGCCAGGTTGTGGTTGGAGTAGTAAATCGCCTTGGCCACTTCCAGGTGCCCCTCGCCGCCACCGGCGCGGCTGTTGTAGTACGGGTGGCCCATGCGCTGCAATTCGAGCTGGTTGGCCAGTTGGTGGGCGGTCCCGCCCAGCGCGCCGCGCAAACGCTCGTACTCGCGGGTGATGATCTTGTCGGCCAGGGCGAAGGTCATCATCTTCGCTCGATACGACTTCTCCAGTTTGAGCCGCCCCATCACGTCCCACGAGCCCGGCTTGTCCTGCCCCTCGGCGAGTCCGCGATTGTCCTGGCAGTAGGTCTTGGCCTGGTTGAGCATGTACGCGATCCAGGTGCCGATCGGCTCGACCAGCACCTCGGCGCCTTCGCGCTCCAGGAACGGGAACATGCGGAAGTTGCCGTCGCCCTCGGTGGTCTGGGCCCAGAATTCGCCGGTGATCTTCACGATCGGCTTGGGTCGCGTGTAGTCGACCTCGATCTCCTCGTTGATCATCTCGGCACACTGCTTGAACGCATCGACGTAGTAATCGCCGCGAAGCTGGTCGAGGAACTTCTCCGCGTCGTCCGCGCCCTTCAGCGGGGTGAGCTTGCTCAGGAAGCTCGCCAGCGCCCCGCCGTGAATCTCATCGTAGTTCTTGGTCCGCAGCCGCTCCTGGCACAGCGCCATGCAGCGGGCGAAGATTTCGTCCGTCTTGCCCGCCTCCACCTCGTACGGGCGGATGTGGTACGCCACCTCGTTGAGCAGGTCGCCCATGAACATGCCGTTGAGCAGGCTCAGGAAGAAGTTGAGGTTGAACTCGAGCCCGGCCTCGAACTCGGCCTGGTTCAGCCCCCCGCCCTGCTGGAACAGCAGCACGCGGAAGCCGTCGAAGCCGCTGTTCTGCAGCGCCAGCCGGTATTCCGACTCGTACATGCCGAACCGGCACGGCCCGCAGGCACCGGCGGTGACGAACACATAGTTCTTGAGAATGTCCTCGCGACCAATGCCCTTCTTGTCGCGAAGATCCTTCAGGTAATTGACCAGCGCGCCGACGGTGAAGTACGTCGGGTTGCACTGCCCGTTGTTGCCGTATTCCTTGCCGGCCTGGAAGTCGGCCTTGCGGGCGGTGGGGATCAGGGCGACGTTGTAGCCCAGTCCCTCCAGCCCGGCGCGGATCAATTCGTCATGCCGTAGCGTCAGACCGCCAATCAGCAGCGTGACATTGGCGCGCTCGGACCTGGTGAAGGGATGCTCGGTCGGGCGGCGGAAGTGGGCCACCGGAGTGACCGTCAGCCCGGCCTCGTCCAGCAATCGCTGGCGTTCGGCCTCGATCCGGGCACTGACCTGATCCTGCCCGACGATCGGCAGCGATACGCGACCCGTCGCCTCGCCACCTGCAACCTGCGTTGACACAGCGTTCATGGTCTGACCCTCTCGAAAGGACAATTCCGACACCAGCTTCAAGCCCACGACCGGCCGTTCCGAGGACCGGTCGCCCCGCGCCGCGAATCACCCGGCACGGTCTCACGGCCGCCTGTCGCGGCCCAGAGCTTTCCCTCGCCCCCTGCCCGAAAATGGGACAGATATGGGACCAAAACGGTCCCTATTAGTGAATACTAACTTAGAGGCCCAACAAAAAAGGTTTGCCGGGAAGCTTCTGTGGAGCACCGTCGCGCGTCCTGCACGCTGGGATCAGCAATCCGGTCCTGCGGCTCTCCACCAGGCGCTATCGAGTCAAACCCTTAGGATCCAAGTCCGGACGACCCTGAACCCGCGCCGGGTTCGAAAGGCCGCCAACTAGTGTTCACTAACTTTCAGACGCAGGTAATATACCCCAGGTTCGGCCCTGGAGGCAACAAAAAAATCTTCGCCGCCCCTCCGCACATGCTCCCAACCGCCCGGGATCGCTGCAACCACTTGTGGACATTGATGATGAACGCGTGCACCGCAGTCAGTCGAGCCTGTGAATTTCCCTCCGTGACCGACCCGGTTGCCGCCCGATGGTCCGGATAACTTCCGACTGTGCCGCTTCAACACCGACGCCGGCCCGCCGATCGCACCGCGCCCGGCCGCCTCTCCCGGTCCGTACGGCACGGTTTCCCGCGGGCACAAACTCTCGCCGGCCGCTTGTCCAGCCCCGCCACCGAGGCTATAAACGCCCCCCGTGGCGCCGCGGCGTGCGAATCGCGTGCCCGGTCCATGCTCGGAAACCACCATGCGCATCGGCGTCATCTCCGACACCCACGACCGCCTGCCCACCCTCGACCGCGGGCTGAACATCCTGCGCGACCGGGCCGTCGATGCCATCATCCATCCCGGCGACGTCATCGCCCCCTTCGCCGCCAAGCGTCTGCTCGCCTGGACCGGCCCGCTGCACATCACCTACGGCAACAACGACGGCGAGCGCGAAGGACTCCAGCGCATCCTGCCGCAGATCCAGGATGGACCCCTGTGGGTGGACGCCGATGGCCGGCGCATCCTGGTGCATCATTTCCTCGACTGGTGTCGTCCGGAGGACGTCGCCGCCG
>CAYVVX010000472.1:0-4844 GCA_964455315.1 uncultured Planctomycetales bacterium
GAGCCGTTCGAGAAGCAGCTCAAGGTCAAGTACCGCATCGACGGCATTCTTCACGAAATGCCCCCGCCGCCCAAGCGGTTGCAGGCGGCGATCGTCAGCCGCATCAAGATCATGAGCCAGCTCAACATCGCCGAGCGGTTCCTGCCCCAGGACGGGCACATCGAGTTCACCGCCCCGGGCGTCCACGTCGATCTGCGCGTCTCCACCGTGCCGACTTCCTTCGGCGAATCGGTGGTCATGCGCGTGCTGGACAAGAGCGGCACGCTGCGATCGCTCGACGGGCTGGGGATGAACCAGGGCCTGCTGGACATCTTCGAACAGGGCCTGCAGCGCCCGCATGGCATCCTGCTGGTCACCGGCCCGACCGGAAGCGGCAAGACCACCACGCTGTACGCGGGCCTGAACTACATCTACACGCCGACCCGCAAGATCATCACCATCGAGGACCCGGTGGAGTTCCACCTGGAGGGGATCAACCAGATCCAGGTAAACCCCAAGCGCGGGCTGACCTTCGCCGGCGGCTTGCGGTCGATCCTGCGGCAGGATCCGGACATCATCATGGTCGGCGAAATCCGCGACGGGGAGACGGCCGACATCGCCATCCGCAGCGCCCTGACCGGTCACCTGGTGCTCTCGTCGCTGCATACCAACGACGCCTCCGGGGCGATGACCCGGCTGCTGGACATGGGCATCGAGCCGTACCTGCTGGCGTCGACGGTCGAGGCGGTCATCGCCCAGCGGCTGGTGCGCGTGCTCTGTCGACGCTGCAGCCAGCCCTACCAGCCGTCGCAAGCCCTGCTGGAGCAGCTTGGCGAGGAGGCGGAGGAATTCCGCGGCAAGGAGCTTCGCCACGGGCACGGCTGCCAGGAGTGCCACGAGACCGGCTACCTGGGGCGGCTGGGCATCTTCGAATCGATCCGCATGACCGACCCGGTGCGCGAACTGATCATGGCTCGGGCCAACAGCAACGACATCCGCCGCGCGGCCGGCGAGGATTTCTTCAGCATGCGCGAGGATGGTTACCGGAAAGTGCTGGCCGGGACGACGACGCTGGAAGAGGTCTGGCGAGTCACGCGGGAAATGTAGGCTCTGCAGGGTCCGTTGTGCGGACCAACCGGGCTTCCACACGAGCGGTCTTGTGGTGCCTGGGGCGCGTGTGCCACCGACTCAACCGTTCACGCGGCGAACTTCATGCCCAGCTTCGCATACAAGGCACTGACCGTCGAAGGCCGTGACACCAGCGGGAGCCTCGACGCGGCCGACCGGGTGACGGCGTTGCGCGAGCTGAGCGCCCGGGGGCTGGCGGTGACGCAGATCGCGGAAGGCGCCGGCCGGCGCGCTGCTTCCCGAACGATCGCCGCGCGCGACAACGGGCTCACCACGGCAGCCCGGGCTGAAGCCCCGGCGGCGGACTCCGATGGACCACCGGGGGCGCGGATTCGGATCAAGCCGCGGCAGTTGGCGTTTCTGACCCGGCAACTGGCCACGTCGCTGTCGGCGGGGTTGCCGCTGCTGACGACGCTGGATGTGATGGGGCAGGAGCTCGAGCACGGCGGCAGCAAGGCCCTGCTGGCCGACCTGCGCCGCACGGTGCAGCAGGGCAGCAGTCTGTCGGAAGCGCTGGCCAATCATCCGCGCGTGTTCAGCTCGATGTACGTACGGCTGGTGCGCGTTGGCGAGACCGGCGGTGTGCTGGACACCGTCCTGACCCAGCTCGCGGAGATGCTCGAGCGGCAGCAGTCGATGCGCGAACGCATCCGCAGCGCGTCGATCTATCCCTCGATCGTCCTGGTGCTCTGCGTGGTTTCCGTGGTGGTGATCAGCACGCAGATCGTGCCGCGGATCATCGAATCACTCGGTGCGGAGACGTTCCTGCTGCCCTGGCCTACGCGGGTGGTGCTGGCGGTCAGCGACGTGGTTCGGGCCCACGGCATGGTGATGCTGGTGGTGCTCGTGGTAGCGCTGCTGGCGTGGCGGAGACTGGTTCTGCGAGGGCCCGGGCGCGGGGCCTGGGATGGCTTCAAGCTGCGCGTGCCGGTGCTGAGCCGGCTGATCCGGCAGATTGAGGCGTCGCGGTTCTCGCGCAGCCTGGGAACGCTGACCCAGGCCGGCGTGGCTGTCGCGGAAGCCCTGATCGTGGTCCGCGATACGGTACAGAACCAGAAGATGCGCGAAGCGATGCACGGCGTGGTCGAGGCCATCCGGGCGGGCGAGTCGATCGCCGGTCCCCTGCAGCGCTGCGGACTGTTTCCGCCGCTGCTGGTGCAGATGGTGCGCGTCGGCGAGAACACCGGGCGGCTGGACGAGATGCTGCTGCGCTCGGCACAGATTCACGAGTCCGAGGCCCAGGTGACGCTGGACCGCTTCGTGGCGGTGCTGCCGGTGGCGATGATCCTGGTGGTGGCGGGGATCGTGGGCTTCATCGTGGCGGCGCTGATCCTGGCGATCATGGAGTTCCAGACGTTGGGCGGCGTGTAGGACGACCGCCCGGAACGTGACAGGCAGATGGACCGTATTGTTCCGACAACCCGCAGCATGACGCAGGTACTGACGACCTGAGCGCATGCGGCCTTGGGATGAACAAGATGAACCAAAGACTCTTCAATCGGCGGCTGCGGCGGCGGGCGTTCACGCTCATCGAGATCATTGTGGTGGTCACCATCATCGGGATCCTGGCCCTGCTGATCGTGCCGCGGCTGTTCCACCGCATCAGCAGCGCCAAGCACGGAGTGGCCAGGACCAACCTGCAGACCCTCGAAGCCCAGGTGCTGGCCTTTCAGATCGACACCGGGCGGCTGCCGGCTGCATTGCGTGAGCTGGTGGAACAGCCCTCCGACCTGGAAGCGGGCAAATGGCAGGGGCCTTACGTCAAGGAGAAGGATCTGACCGACCCCTGGGGCGAGCCCTACAAGCACCGCGCGCCAGGCGGCAGAGGTCAGGACTTTGAACTGGCCAGCTTCGGCGCTGACAAGTCCGAGGGTGGTGAAGGGGAGAATGCGGATGTGCTGACGGAATAGGGAGAGCTGAGAAGCGCAAGAGAACTCTCGCGGCAGGACACGTTGTCTGCAAATGTCAGAGCAAATGAACTCCGCGAGCGCGTTGCCGGGATGGAGCAGGTGGTGAGGAATTGCCAGCGAGTCGAGGTCATGCACTTGGGAAAGCCTACCGCTTCCTCCCCGCGCACTTCACCCTTCGCGCCCGCCTTCACCCTGATCGAGACCATCGTCGTCGTGATGCTGCTTTCGATCATGGCCGGGATGATCGTGGTGCGCATGAATCGATCGGTGGATGCCCGGGCGGTGCTCGAGAGCGCGGAGCGGTTCGCCCATCTAGCCCGCACGGTGCGCGAGCTCGCGGTCAGCCGGCAGTCGCCGGCCGCGATGGAAGTGGACCTCGACCAGGGCCGTTACCACGTCACCGTGACCGGTAGCAGCGGTGAATCCCGGGCGGTGCAGATGACCTGGCTCAAGCCAGTGGAGGTCAGGCTGCCGGTCAGAATCGACGCGTTCAGGAGCGCCGGCGGGCAGGAAGTCTCCAGGGGCAGGCAGCAGTTGTCCTTCCGTGCCGACGGCACCAGCGGTGGAGGCATGGTGCGGTTTGCCCTTGAAGAGAATGCCGTGCAGGTGGTGGTTCAGCCGCACAGCGGGCAGGTCTTTGTGCATCATGAGGGCGATCCGCCGCCACCACCGGATCAGAAAGACCTGGGGGATTGAGGCGTGATCAGGAGGGCAGTGAATAGCTGCGGGTTTGCGCGCAGACCAACGTGAGCGGATCGGTGCAGGACTGTCTTGAGGTTGAACGGGTGGTGACAGATCGAACCAGAGATGTTGTTGGCCGGAGAGGGCGGTCCACTCTCTCACCGCGCCCCGGTTTCACCCTCGTCGAGGTGCTCGTCGCGTCCGTGCTCCTGGGCATCGGTGTGGCCGGTTTGATCTATGCCGGCACAAGCAGCATGCGGGCCGGGCGGCGCGGGTACATGGCTTACGCCGCTGAGGATGTCGCCGCCGAGCGGATGGCGGCGGTGCGGGTGATGGGCCCGGCGGGCTACAGCCTGGCCGGCGAGATGAAGGGCACCGAGGAGCGCGGCGATACGAGCTTTTCCTGGGAAGTGGAGATCACCCGGCTGTCGGCCGGCGAATTGCATGATGTGGTGGTGACGGTGGATTACCAGAGCGACGGCGACAGCGGGCAGATGGTGCTGGAAACCTGGCTCAGCGATTACGCGGCCGCGGCGGTGAGGGAGGCGGCGACCGCAGCGGAGAACGCGGGGAATGCGAACCCGGTGTCGACCGGTGAAGGCGGGGGACGCTAGCCGGGATGCGGGAAGTGAGTATGGAGCATGGCCGAGTGAAGAGCGAGACGTGAGGAGGGGGATGACCCCTTGGCACGGTCGGAGGCTGAATTGGTTCGAACTCCAGCCGCCACAGGCCCGGCGTTTCACCGTTACAGTCCGCCCCATCGCGGACCGGCCGGC
Source organism: uncultured Planctomycetales bacterium (assembly GCA_964455315.1). GTDB lineage: Bacteria > Planctomycetota > Phycisphaerae > UBA1845 > PWPN01 > CAYVVX01. Next base: position 4,475 of record CAYVVX010000472.1, read on the forward strand.
GCGCGTCCGCGCAGGCTTCGGCCGGTTCTCGCATCGCACCTCCGCCTCCGTCGCGGCTTCACCCTGGTCGAAGTCCTCGCGTCGCTGGTGATCAGCGCGTTGATCGTGGCCACCATCGCCGGCAGTACACGGGTTATCGCCCGGGCCCGCGAGCGCGCGGAGGCGCGGGCATCGCGCAACCAGGCGGCGCGGCAGGCTCTCGACACCATCGTCGGCGCCTTGCGGCAGGTTCGCCGCGACAGGATCGAGGACAAGCCGACGGTCATCGGTGTTCCCGGGCGTCCCGGCGAAGGCGACCGCATCGACCTGCTGGTGGTCAACGACGCGGTGGTGCGCGAGGGCGCGGCGGAGTCAGACCAGCAGGAGATCG
>CAYVVX010000473.1:0-4835 GCA_964455315.1 uncultured Planctomycetales bacterium
CCAAGCGTCACCTTGTCCCCGGCGTGGCGGCGGATCAGGCGGATGACCTCGAGGTCGCGGGCGTCGCCCTCCTCGCGGAGCATCCATTGGTTCCCGCGGCCGACCTTGATCTTGAAGGCCCGGTGACCCCGCTGGAGCCCCTGGTCGATCTCGTCCTTGAAGATGTCCAGCCCGCGGGCACCATTCTGCGGTACCAGCTCGGCGAAGTAGATGGAGCCGTCGTAGACCTTCACCTGTTGCGGCCCATCCCCGCCGAGCAGCTTCCATACCGGCTTGTCGAGGATCTTGCCGGCCAGATCCCACAGGGCCGTGGTGCCGCGGCCGAACGGGCACGTGACCTTCCGCTCATCGGCGTGAAAGAACGACATGGGGTTCCGGCCCAGCAGCATGGCGCACTCGTCGGCGCCCGCTCCGCAGTTGCCGAAACCCTCATGCCCGCTGTCGGTGAAGATGCGGACGATGCGGTCGCCCGACTCCGTGCCGTGATCGTCGCGGCGGGCGTTCTTGCCCACGAACTTGGACCGCTTGAGCTTGAGGTCCAGGCTCATGACCCGGGTGATGGTCGTGTCGGTGGGAAGATCCTTCGCGAAGCTGAGCCGGCTCATGGCCAGGGCCGTGGCGCCGGCGGTGAGCAGTTCGCGCCGTGAGGTCACCGCATTGCTCATCATGGGTTCTCCTCCTCTTCGTCCGGCGGACGGCCGGGAGCCGCGCCAGGTTCGACCGCAGCCGTCATTTTCGTTTCAGTCGGAGGTTCCGATACGCCACCGGCCCGTGATCGCCCTGGATCATGAGCGGGCCGGACGCGACTTCGGTGTTGTCGTCGATGGCGGAACGCGTCGGGCCGTTGAGTTCCACGCCCTTGTGGACAACCACGCCGTTGTGAAGCACCTTGACGAAGCGGGCGTTGGCGACTTTGTGCCCGGCCTCATCGAAGCGTGGAGCCTGGAAGACGATGTCGAAGGATTGCCATTCGCCGGGTGGTTTCGCGGCGTTCACGCGGGGTCCGTGCCCGTCGACGTTGGTGTTGTCGATCCATCGGGCGTAGATGCCGCCGCAGTCGCCGAAGCCGACTTCCTCCTTGCCATAGCTGTCCAGGATCTGGATTTCATATCGCCCCTGGAGATAGACGCCGGAGTTCGAGCCCCTGGGGACCATGAACTCGACGTGGAGCTCGCAGTCGCCGTGCTCGGCTTCGCTGATGAGGTTGCAGGTCTTGCCGGTTTCGCCGTTGGCGAGGATGCCCTGGTCCGACAGCGACTGGACCTCGTGACCGCGCTGAAGAACCGGGAAAGGCGTGAGGATGAGCTTGTCGGTGTCGTCCCCCTGGCCCATCTCGACCGCGGAGACCACCCGCCAGTCGTTGCCGGGAGCCGTGCCGTGCCAGCCGTCGAGGGTACTTCCACGAATCAGCGGTTCGCCATCCCGGGCGACGGTGTTCCAGTCGCTGCACCCGGTCGCGGCGACCATCGACACGAGCATGACGGCCATCATCCGGCGGGTGGTGGGCTGATACGACATGATGCGTTCTCCAATGTGTGTCTGGTTGACGATCGGGTCCGAGTCCGTGCGGACCGCACAGCGGACCCTACAGGATTCCGTACTTTCGGAAAGCCTCGGTGCTGGACATGCCGCTCTCAATCTCGCGGCGGACCGACTTTTCGCCTCGGGCTTTCCCCAGCGCCCTGGTGATCACCTCTTCCTCGTGCTGCCGCGGAATGACCAGGGCGCCGTCCAGGTCGGCGAAGATCAGGTCGCCCGGCTCGATCCACACCGATGCGATCTCGATCGGGCAGCGATACTCCGCGATCGCCATCCGCACCGACGAATCCTGGGCGAACCGCCCGCGCGAAAACACCGGCCAGTTCTGGGCCAGCACCTGCGGCGTGTCGCGGTGAAATCCGTTGACCACGGCGCCGAGCGCCCCGCGCATCCGGGCGGTTGCGGTGAGGATCTCCCCCCAATACGCGCAGCGCATTTCCCCTCCCCCGGCGACATAGACCTCGCCGGGCTGAAGCTGGTCCAGCGCCTCGGTGAGCCTGCCGAAGGGCTGCTTCTGCGGCCCGTGGACATCGACCACGCGGACCGGCATGGCCCGGCCGGCCAGGCCGTCGCTCTCGCGGACGGGCTGTATCGGCTGTGGCAGAAACTGGTGATAGCAGCCGAGGGTGTCGAGGATGTCGCCGACCACGGGTGTGTAGAGATGATCGCGCATCAGCGCGAAGAGGCCGGCATCATCCTTCCACTCAGGCATGGTTCACCGATCCGTCGTTTCCAGTGCACACGCCGCCATGAGAAACGCACCCGTGCCCCAGGTGTAGGTGCCGCGGACCTTGCCGGCGTATTCCTCGAAGCTGCCTGGACGCGTCCCGCCGGAGACGTCGACGAAATGCCCGCCGCTGCTGACCCGGGCGTTCAGGCCGGACCAGGCATCGGCGGCGCGCTCGACGAGCGTTCGCCCGGTGATCAGCCCGAGCCGCTCGGTCTCGATCATGCTGTAGAGGATCATCGCGGACGCCGACGACTCGACGTAGGTCTCCGGCTTGTCCAAGATGGTGTGCCACAACCCGGTGTCGGGATCCTGCGTTTTCAGGAAGCCATCCAGCAGCCTGAGATAATCGCGGCGGAGCGGCTCGTATGCCGCCAAGGAGGGATCCAGCCGCCGGAGAACCTCGACATAGGACATCGCTGTCCAGCCGTTGCCTCGGGCCCAGAAGAAGTCGGAGCGATCGCCCACCGAGTCGTCGTACATGTGGTAGAACAGCCCGGACTGCTCGTTCTGGAGGTGCTGGGAGTACACCTTCAGCTGGTGGACGGCGCCGTCCATCAGCTCCGGACGGTTGTCGATCTTCGCGAGCGGGGCCAGGACCGGGCAGGTCATCCACAGCGTGTCCACCCAGAGCTGCTGATTGCCACGCCAGTGCCCGAGTCCGCCGTCGCCGGTGCGGGTGGCCTGGTTCTGGATGAAGGCGGCGATCTCGCGGGCCATGTCCAGGTAGGCACTGTCGCCGGTGTGTTCGTGGAGCAGGATCAGGGCGTAGCCGGGGCCCCATTGCCCGCAGTAGCCCTTCATGGGGCGGTCGGGCGGGCCTTCCAGCAGCGCCGCGACGCCGGCCTCGCGCCAGTGATCCGCCCAGGCGCGGACGAAGTCGAGGTAGCGCGGCTCGTGAAGGGTCGTGCCGGCGTGCATCATCCCGGCCATAAGAACCCCCTCACCCCAGTCGAAAGGAGGTGGTTCCGGGTTATCGAGCAGCACGCGGTGGGCGACCTGGTGAATGCGGTAGGCTGGTGAGGCCTGCAGGGCGATGAGCCCCTTGGTGTCGCTGAGGTATCCGGGGGGGGATGGCATGCAGCCGGTGGAGGCAAGCAGAACCAGCAGTCCACTCCAGAGCGACCAACGGCGAATCATGAAGCCTCCACGTGCGGCGAATCCCGGAAAAGGCGACGCTCAGTGCCGGGAGTGACAGTAGGCCTGTGCAACCGGGCTGTCAATCGTGATTGACCCGCGCGACCACGCGCGGGTATAGTCGCCGCGGGCTTAAACGCGGATCGCCCCAACTTCGTGCCTGGACCATTCGACAGCGCCGCCGCCCGCTGGTCGGACTAACCCGAGGGCCCTGCCTTGGCCAAACCGATCAACAGCATTCCTCCGAAGGTTTTTCGAGCCACCGGCCGCCACGACGGCTGGCGCGAGGTGCTGTCGTCGAAACGCGGCGACATGGCCTACCTGACCTATGCGCGGATGGTGTGCGGGGCGGAGTGCAACGAGTACATCCACGAGGGCGACGGCCGCGAGTGGGCGTTCTTCTGCGTCAGCGGTAACCCCGCCATCAGTGTGGACGGCCGGCGGTTCGAGCTCGGTCGCCGCGATCTCCTGTACGTTCCCCGCGGCCGGCGCATCGAGCTCGCGGGCAGCCGCGGCACCGATGTGGTCGCGGCCGCGGCCCCGGCGGATCGGGATGCGGAACCGGTGCTGGTCCCCGTCGCGGAGGTGGAGCAGGATCCCGAACGCTGCCTGCAGATCGGCTCGGAAGAGCTGCACACCCGGCGGACGCTCTACAGCATGCTGGACACGCGGGTGGACTGCTCGCGGCTGCTGGCGGGGTTCACGGTGGGGACGCCGGGGGCGTGGACGAGCTGGCCGCCGCACGAGCACAACGACAGCAAGGAGGAGTTCTATCTCTTCTTCGACATGCCCGCGCCGGCGTTCAGCGTGCAGTTCGTGTACCCCGCGCCGGAGCGGATGGACTTCTGCGCGGTGGTGCGCGACGGCGACTGCGTGACCATTCCCAGCGGGTATCACCCGACCGCGGCGGCGCCGGGATTCGGCACGGTGTTCTTCTGGGCGATGGCGGCGTACGACCCGGCGCGGCATCGCGATCTCAAGACCGGCATCACACTCCAGCGGGAATACCAGAACGTGAAGTTTCTGTGATGCGCGTCCTTTCGCTGCTGTTGCCGGCCTTCATCGGGCTGCTGGCGGGCGGCTGTGACCGGGACCGCGAGCAGCCCGCGCAGCCCGCGCGGCGCATCAAGCTCGGCACGATCCTGCAGGACCCGCATCCAACGGCGCAGGCGCTGCACTTCTTCGCGAAGCGCGTCGAGAGCCTCTCCGGCGGCAGGCTCGATGCGCAGGTGTTTCCCAGCAGTCAACTCGGCAGCGCCGACGAACTGGTCGACGGCATGCGCACCGGCGATATCGAGATGGCCCTGGTTGGCAACATCCGTGGCGATACAACGTGTCGAGTGGTCGTGCCCACCATTTCCCGCACAATGGATGATTTCGCCAGGCAGCCTCCAACCTCCAGCCCTTAGCCCTGGCTCTGCTCGATAAGGAG
>CAYVVX010000474.1:0-4835 GCA_964455315.1 uncultured Planctomycetales bacterium
GTGAAGACGCGGAATCGGCGGCTCTGGACCCCCAGCATGGAGACCGGGACAAGGAACACCGCCAGAATACCCAGATTGGCGACGGCGACCTGCTGGCAGGGATACGCCAGCCGGCTCGGCCGGGGCCCGGTGCGAACCAGGAGCCACAGCAGGGAGGTCACGGCCATGGTGAATCGATTGCGGACCAGGATGAACCAGAACCACTGCCACCCCCATCGCAGGGTGGCGAAGAGGCCGGCTTCCTGCCGCCGGCAAGGAACCGTCACCGGGGCATGGGCATGCCCGTTATGACGATGCGCGCAGTGATGCTGACCGTTAGAGCGGTGGGGTTGGGACATTTCACACCTCGTGGGACAAAGGGACGCGACTCAACCATTCCCTCAGCGCATTATACCAGCCCGCCGCCCCTGTTCAAAAAAAAATATCTAACTTTTCACATTTCTTGATATTATTGTAGTGTAGGTTATATTCCCCATTCATTCTGCTAACCTTTTGAATTACAAAGGCTTGCACCGATGGGGCCGAGGCATGCCGGCATACAGCACCACAATGGTACGAATCAAAACTGAGGATATCTTGACTGGCAGGTGGTGTGCTCAGGGGCGCCCGGATCTGCCCGGCGGGTCCGCCGGGTGGGTCTCCGGCAGCGCCGGCAGACGTTCGCCGAGCAGCGTCCCGCGCAACGAAGCGATGATCGGTTGATTCCGCTGCAGGGCAAGCGAGCGTTCGCAGGCGGTCAGGATGGCCTCGCGGGCCCCCTCCTCGCCGGTGTCACGGTAGATGGCGGCGTGAATCAGGGCGGTCTGGTTCCACGCCGGCACGCAGTCCGGGGCAAGCCGCAAGGCGGTCCGCAGCGCCTCCAGGGCCGCGTCGCGCTCCCCCTTCAAGCCGAGGGCGATCCCCAGGTTGGTCCAGCCGGCTTCGTCCGCCGGCCGCCGAAGCGTGTACGCGCGGAAACAGGCCGCCGCTTCCGCCGCTCGCGACAACTCCAGGGCCGCTTCGCCGCGGTGAAAGCAGGCGTCATCCTTCAGCGGGCGCGAAAGCCGGCCGGGCAGATCGGTACAGGCCGGCTGCGAGGCGGGCGCGTCCCCTTCGTCCAGCGGCCCGGTCAGCGCGCTCCACAGCTCCAACGCCTCCACCGTCCGAGCCCGCGACTGGAGCAGCACGGCCAGATCAAACGATGCGGCCGGATGACAGGGACGCTGTTGCAACACCACACGCAATTCCTGCTCCGCCCGCGCGGTTTGATCAACCGCGGCCAGGGCTCGCGCCGCGTGCAGCCGATACTCGACCACCGGGGGGAACCGATCGATGAGGTGGTCGAGAAGTATCAGGGCGTCGTCGTAGCGCTCCAGCCGCAACAGGGCGACCGACTTACCGAACATGATCGCGGGATCATCCGGACGGCGGACCAGCAGGCGGTCGAAGGCCCGCATCGCGGCCTCGTGGCGGTGCTCGGCGAGCAGCTGGGTGGCGGCTTCGAGCTCGCTCTTCGGCGGCGGGTGTATCATTTCGGAAACGCGCGTCCAGGCCTCCTCAAACCATTGATCGGCGGAGACGCGAACGGATGCCCGCATGGGGCCCGGGGCGGCGAATTCGGGAAGGGGTTGGACCGAACGGTTTCGCGGATCGGAAAACTTCGGGGCGGTGGAAGGAGGGGATGTCGCTGTATGACCGCCGGTCGGAGGCGGAGCGGCCTTGTCCCCGGACCAGGCCGAGAAAGCAACCATCGCCAGCAGCAACGCACCCGCCAGCCCCAGAATGCCAATCAGCGCTCCCCGCATCGAGGGAATTGTCCGGTCGGAGCCGGGCGCGGTCAATCATCGCCGCCCGCATCCACCGGGACAGCCGCGCCGCTGAACATCAAACGCCCGCCTGCGGTTTGAGCCCCCCATGCCGCTCCCGTACCATGATCCGGTCATGGCCAGGCCGAAGTCCACCACTACCACGAGCAGCCCCAACGCCGGCCTCACCCCGGCCATGCGCCAGTACGTCGAACAGAAGGCGGCCGTGCCCGAAGCCCTGCTGCTGTTCCGCATGGGCGACTTCTACGAGATGTTCTACGAGGATGCGAAGACCGCGGCCCGGGTGCTGGGCATCACCCTGACCAGCCGCGGCAAGGACGCCGGGCAGGAGCCGATTCCGCTGGCCGGCATACCGCATCACGCCCTGGAAGGCTACCTGACCCGCCTGGTGAAGGCCGGGTTCAAGGTAGCGATCAGCGAGCAGGTTGAAGACCCCAGGACCGCCAAGGGAGTCATCAAGCGCGAGGTGGTCCGCATCGTCACGCCCGGCACGCTGACCGATGACGGCCTGCTGGAACAGGGCACGGACAACTACCTGGTCGGCCTGTGCCTGCGCGACGAGGAGGTCGGCGCGGCCTGCGTCGAGCTGTCGACGGGCGCGTTCTGGGTGCAGTCGTTCACGCCGCGGGAGCTGGTTGACGAGATGACCCGGCTGGCCCCCGCCGAGGTGCTGCTGCCGGAGATGCCCATCAACGCCGACGATCGGCTGGGATCGCTGCTGTCGGCATCCGCGGGGCGATCGGCGCCGCTCAACGCCGTGGTGACCCGCCGGCAGGGGCATGTCTTCGACGCCTACCAGGCCAGACAGCGGCTGCTGAGCCACTTCGGCGTGAGCACCCTGGAGGGCTTCGGCTTCGAGCGCGTGGAGCCGTCCCTGTGCGCGGCCGCGGCGGTCCTCGACTACCTCGGGGAGACGCAGAAGACCGCCCTGCATCACATCGTCAAGCTGACCCGCCGCGAAACGCACGACTTCATCCGCATCGACCAGGCCACCTGGCGCGCGCTGGAGATCGAGCGGACCACGCGCGGACAATCGGCGAGCGGCTCACTGCTGCACGCGGTGAACCGCACGCGCAGCGGGATGGGCTCGCGCTGCCTGCGCCGCTGGCTGACCATGCCGCCGCTGAGCATCGAGGTGCCGCGCCGGCGGCAGGAGGCCATCGCGTCGCTGCTGGAATCCACGGTGACGCTGGCCCGCATCCGCGAACTGCTCGGCGAGCTCTCCGATGTCGAGCGGATCACCGCCCGGCTGGGCGTCGGGCGGGTCTCGCCGCGCGACCTGGTGGCTCTGGGGCGGACGCTGCTGGCCGTGGAAGCCATCGCCGACCTGCTGGAGGGCGAGCTGCGGGCGGCCTCGAAGCGCATCGGCGGCGATCCAGCCGGCGAACTGCCACCGTTTCTCGCGGAACGGGCGGTGAAGCTGCGCGGGCTCCGCAATCTCGCCGACTACCTCGACACCACGCTCGCCCCCGACGCGCCGCTGACGCTCAGCGACGGCGGCATCATCGCCGTCGGTCACGACGCCGAACTGGACCGGCTCCGGGCCATTGGCACGGACGGGCGGCAATGGCTCGCCGATTACCAGGCTCGCGAGATCGAGCGCAGCGGCATCTCGCTGAAGGTCGGGTTCAACAACGTCTTCGGGTACTACATCGAGATCTCCAACGCCCAGAGCGGCAAGGTGCCCGCCGACTACGTCCGCAAGCAGACCATCAAGAACGCCGAGCGCTACATCACCGACGAGCTGAAACGCTACGAGACTGAGGTGCTCACCGCCCGCGACCGGGCCATCCAGCGCGAGGCGGAGCTGTTCCAGGTCATCCGCCAGCACGCCACCCAGCACATCGCCCGGCTGCAGGAGCTGGCCGCGGCAGTCGGGGAGCTCGACGCGGTCTGCGGGCTGGCCGCGCTGGCCGATGAACGCCGCTACGTGCGGCCCGAGCTGGTCGACGCCAGCCTGCTGGAGATTCGCGACGGGCGCCACCCGGTGCTGGATCAGACCCTGGACAGCAAGTTCGTGCCCAACGACTGTGTGCTGTCGGCCATACCTGCACAGGGCGCAAAACCGAAGAAGAAGCCGCGTTCATCGCCCGAAGCGGATGAGTCACTCAGCGCCGGCGAGCCCGGCGAAACGATCCCCGCGCTGATCATCCTGACCGGGCCGAACATGGCCGGGAAATCGACCTACATTCGCCAGGTTGCCCTGCTGGCGTTGCTGGCCCAGGCGGGCAGTTATGTCCCCGCCGCGTCGATGCGCTTCGGCCCCATGGACCGGCTGTTCGCCCGCGTGTGCGCTTCCGACGAGATCTCCCGCGGGCAGTCCACGTTCATGGTGGAGATGACCGAGGCCGCCAACATTCTCAACAACGCGACCGAGCGGAGCCTGGTGATTATCGACGAACTCGGACGCGGCACCAGCACCTTCGACGGGCTCTCGCTGGCCTGGGCGGTCGCCGAGCACATGGTCGCGCGGATCGGTTGCCGGTCCCTGTTCGCGACGCACTACCACGAACTGACCCGGCTGGCCGAGAGCCTGCCCGGCGTCGCCAACTGCAACGTGGCCGTGCGCGAGTGGCAGGATCAGGTGGTGTTCCTGCATCGCATCGTGGCGGGCGGAACCGACCGCAGCTACGGCGTCCACGTTGCCAGGCTGGCCGGCGTGCCCCGGGAGGTCATCGCCCGGAGCCAGGAGCTGCTGGCGGAGTTCGAATCCGGCACCGCTCCATCGGAGCAGCCGCGCGGGCGCGGCGGTCGCCGGGCCAGGCCGGTCGAGGATGGACAGCTCCTGCTGTTCACCGATCCCACCAACGAGATGCGCAAGGAGTTGGCTGGCATCAGCCTCGACGGGCTGACGCCGCTGGAAGCATTCAAGCTGCTCGAACGCTGGAAGAATCGACTGGCTTGAGCCTCTACCGGGCCGCTGGAGCACCGGCAGGCCGGGTGGCGGCACCCGCGGGTCGCGTCGCGGGGGACCGGGTCGCGGCGGGCCGGGTGGTCACCGGCCGGGTGGTCACCGGCCGCCGAACACCG
>CAYVVX010000475.1:0-4830 GCA_964455315.1 uncultured Planctomycetales bacterium
ACGTTATATAATACCGCTGCCTGAGGCCGGACTCAACCGAAAACTGCCTTCGGAATGCAGATTGAAGCGGCGTCCCGGGGCTGAGATCCCCTGCGGCATGGTGCGAAGCCGGGAAAATGGGTCATTCCGCCGGGTCGAGCAGGCCCCCCCGAGCCGGCAGGGTCCGATCAGATCGCGACCGAACGCCGAACCGCCGAGCGTGGGAGGGAGGATCTACCCGAATTGGGGTGATCCGGGCCCGAAACTGTGGCCGAACAGCCCCCGCCGGGCAATAATCTCAAGGCTGGAGCGCTGCACGACACCCACGATTTGGCCTCGATTCCGAGCCTGTCAGGCTCCCTGGGCCGGAAGCATCACGATTTCGTCGAAAAAAAGGCTTGCATGGATGATTATATAATGCTAAGATCGGCCCCATAGGCGGGCAGGACCCGTCATGTCGATCCCGATCGCCTGTCGCTCGACCCGTCAGAAAGATGGCCGTTACGTCGCTCCGCGACCTTGCCATTTGAGGTGTGAACCATGCGAAACCCCAGACTGAACCCGGTGTCCCGTGTCACGGCTTCCCGGCGCGGCTTCACGCTCATCGAAGTGCTCGTGGTGGTGGCCATCATCGCCCTGCTGATCGCCATCCTGCTGCCCTCGCTGAGCAAGGCTCGCGACCAGGCCAGGACCACGCTGTGCCTCAACAACCTCAAGCAGATGATGGCCGGCACCCTGCTTTACACAACTGATTCGAAAGACTACATCCCCGGTCCGATGCACGTGACCATCTGGCGGAACACCTGGGAAGTGCGCCAGGTCATGGAAAAGAGCGGCTACAGCCAGTGCTTCATCGCCATCTGGACGGAGCGCCAGCTTCCCCTGAAAATCTCCAAGTACCTGGGAGAAAAGGGCGTTTACGACCAGTCCCGCGGCGCCTATGTCCGCCAGTCGCGTCTGGCCGATGAGATCGCCAGGTGCCCCGTCGCCGAGATCGTCAACCCGACCAGCAGTTGGCCGGCACCGAGCCTGGGACTGGCTCCGTTCAGCTATACGCTCAACAACTACTGCACGGGCCCCAACGGCGACGCGGAGAACACCAACGTCCGCGGTACCAACCCTGGGAAGTACTTCGGGTTCTCCAACTACAACAATTTCACCTGCGACCGCTGGCCGGCCGCTAAGCCCGCCGACTGGGACCGCCCCCCCCGGCAGATCAGCCGTATCCGTTACGCGGCAGATGAGTGGGCCATCGCGGATGCCTGGCGTAAGAAGGCCGACCGTCCCCGCGGCGGCGGCACCCAGTGGATGGGCAGCCCCTGGCAGCACGCCTCGTCAACGCTGCCGGAGTACCCCTACCACAGCGGTGGCCGCCCGGCTGAGAAGTTCGCCGATCTGAACGGTTTGACGGCGGCCGGCTACTTCGATGGTCACGCGGCCGCGGTCCGGGTCTGGAAAGGCACGGTCAATTTCGATCCGACCGCCAGCGCCGGCTGCGGTTCGCAGTGAGCAGCGAATCTAATCCCCAACGTTGCATAATTCCACGGCCTCAGGCGGCGTGTCGTTGGGTCTGGAGCGCCTGAATCAGGCCGACGAGTCGTTGTCGGGCCCAGGTGTTGGCGTTGCAGGTGAGCGTGAGGACTGCCTGGGGCCGGGTAAATCGTCCGGCGCGGTGCAGGAGCGAGTTGCGCAGGGTATCGAGTTTCTCGAAGGCCCACAGAGCAGCACGGCCGGCGGTGGTGTGGCGGCACGGCGGCGTGGTGGCCATGTGCAGCTCGCAGGTCAGGTTGTGAGCGAAGAGTCCGGCGAGCAGGTAGAGCTGATTGCCAGTTCGGGTGCGGACGGGTACGTAGTCCATGTGACAGTGGGTCTTGAGCTCGCCGAAGACGCCCTCCTGTGAGCCGCGTCCCTCGTGGAATGCAACGATCCGGTTCGCCTCCAGCGTCTTGTTGGTGACGATGACCTTGAAGTCGTAGCTGTGCACGTGGGGCACGAACAGATCGAGCTGGATCGGTTCCTTGTTCTGGCGCACCGCGCGGGTGCGGATGAACAGGAAGCGGAATCGGGCGTCCCAGACCTTGGGCTTCCAGTCAGCCTCAAAGTACGACACATCATCGGTCATCGATGGCCAGCGCTGCCGGCCCTCGATCATCCCCTTGAGTTCGGTGAACCGCTCGAAGGGCACGCTGAGCGTGAACTCGACGTCGTCGGCCTGCAGGGCCGAGACGATTTGATCAGAGAAGAACGCGCTGTCCATCCGAACCTCGATGATGACGCTTGGCAGGGCCGCTCGGACCGCATGAATACAGGCCAGAATGAACTCCCGGGCTCCGTGCGAGTCATGGACGTTGCCGGAGCGGTGCAGGAAGTCGAGCACCTGGTGGGTCTGGGCGACGGTGCAGAAGAGCGGATAGTAGCTGCGGGCGCCCTTGCGCTTCTTGTTGTACCCCACGGCGGTGCCCTCGGCGTGGCGGCGGGTGGACTGCACGGAGCCGTCGAAGTCGAGGGTGAGGCGGGTCAGGCCCAGGACGGCCAGGCGCTGGAAGATCATGTCGGCCAGCAGCCGGCGCAGGTGCTGGACGCTGAGGGCATCGGCATCCTTGAGCATGCGGCTGACGGTGGCCACGTCGGGCAGTCGTTTGAGGCCCAGCAGGCGCTGGACCATGGGATCGTCGCGATAGGCGGCGGCCTCGCGCAGTTCACGGAAGCCGAGCACGATGTGGACGATCAGTTGCAGGAAGATGGTGGCCGGGCCGAACGCCTTGCCGCCGGCCTGCCCGCGAAAGCACCGGCGCAGGCGCGCCTTGAGGTCGAGGGTGGCGAAGAGCTGCTGGAACAGAACCAGTCCGGCGAACGAGGTGAGCGCGTGATTCTCGAACCGGAGTACCGGCAGGGCGTGAGCTTGACGGCGAACGTCGGATCGGCGAAGCTTCATCGGGCGGACCTCCCTGTTGTGTAAGGTTCTCAAACATTCTTACACACGACAGGGCGTAAGGTTCGCCTTTTCTATGAACATTAATGGAGATAATTGCAGATAAAAACCAGCAGGGGCTGCGAGCCTCCTGTTGCGGGTTGCCGGGAGACCTCACCCGCGGTGAAGTGGCGAAACAGGCCCTGCGGTGCCGAAATCACCTGATGGCAAAGCCCTTTGCTGCTCCGGAATCATCGCCGGTAATGCAACTACGGGGTAATATTACCATGCCCAAACATGTGGAGACGGAACTCCGCCATGCCGGCGAGCAGGCCCGTCAACACGGGACAATCTGCGGGTGGCGCCGGTGTACAAATCTGGCGACGTTGTGGGCGAAATCAAGGGACGGCCGATGAATCGTAAATCATTTCCAATCCATAAAGTTGTGGACATGGCAAGAGCCTTCACAGCGTTGTAGTACTAACTTGGTGCGGATCGCCACCACCGTTTGTCCGGCACCTCAGGGGGTGTGGTTATCCGTCAACGCTTTTTTTTTTTTGGAAATCTGGTTCGTTGGCCTTTGTGAGTGTTACCATGTTACCAACGTGGCGATTCCGTATCGCAAAGGCGGTCTATCATCTTTGAGCGGAGGTTGATCATGTCTATGATGGCTACGCGAGTCACTCTTTGCTGCACGTTGGTGTTCATCTTCACCGCTGAGGAGTCATTTGCACCCCCGCCCTCCATCGTCTACATCAGCGGCAATCTGGCGGGTGATTCTGTGTACACTGATAAATCAGTGATGACTTCGGGCGAGATTACTTTGACCGGTAATGCATCCATCACTGTAAAGGGCGGTGGTCTAGTTATCGGACATAGGATTATGGGAGCTGGTGCTGCTGGCGTTGATGGGGTGGATGGTGTCAACAGGTTTCCCGGCGATGGCGGAGTGGATTGCACCAATGGCACAAGTGGGGGAACCGGGAACAGCCTTTTGCTTCGAACAATTCCAAGTAATACTAAGCCTGCAGGAGGTATCAGCGTCAATGCCAATATCGACCTTTCCGGGGGGGATGGGGGACGAGGGGGAAATGCAGATGCGGCATGGCAAGACTCCGGGGATTGTGAAGTGTGGCTCCCTCCTCAGTTTGCGGGGCTCGGTGGGCTTGGCGGCGATGGAGGAAGCCTGAGCATAGAGTCTGGGGGCTCGCTCGTGGTCGGAGCAGGGGCCCTGTTTGATACAAGTGGCGGGAACGGTGGGATTGGCGGGGAAGGCGGGGATGCCATTGGGGAATATGGGATGACACCCGACCAAACAGCAAAGCCCGGTGGTTTCGGAGGTAACGGCGGGAGTGGTGGAGCGGTTACTCTGATGCATAATGGTTTCGCAGGAACCAGCGCCCAACTCATCATCAGTAGCGGTGCTATGCTGGACACCTTCGGCGGGCACGCTGGGGATGGAGGCGAGGGCGGCAATGGGCCTGATGAGGACTTCTTCCTCTTGCCCGGACCTGGAGGAGTTCCCGCTGACGGGGGTTGGGCGGGCGCTCCAGGGGGAGGGGGGGATGTGCTGGTAGCAGGCAATGTGCTTGGTATAGGTAGTTGGGCAGTGAGGACCATGGGCGGTGATGCAGGGATAAGTGGAGATGGTGGATTTACAGATGATGCCGCGCCTCGATCTTGCGGATGGGATCCTGCAGGCGGTGTTGGGGCTGGAACAGGCTTGGGGTGGCCTGGCGGAAGTGGTGGATCTTTCCATATCGTTGGGATGGGGGTAGCTGCGCATTCGGTGACCGCCAGTATTGACACATCCGGGGGTAACGGGAGTTCCCGAGGCGGGGCAGGAAGCTCGGGAAGGGTATTCGACGGGCAAGGGAATTGTGAAGATTTTCCCGCAACTGAGGAAAGTGGATCGTCAATTAGCGTTGGGGGGGATGGCG
>CAYVVX010000476.1:0-4826 GCA_964455315.1 uncultured Planctomycetales bacterium
CGACTGCTCCTTTTTGGGCTCTGTCTCATGCATCACCCCTTCCCCGTGAATGAACCAGGGTCAAGGTTCCACTTTGTCAGCCAACCGTCGCCATTCGGTGCCTGCATCCCGGACCATGCTGGAACGTCGCACAGCCCGGTACCGCGTCCGAACCTTCTCCAGCAGCGGCGGGTCGGTGTTCAGCCAGAACCGAACGCACATGCGGGGCAGGCAGTCCGGTGTGACTTCGCCCAATTCCTGACCGCGATTGGCCTGAATCGCGTCGAAGTGCAGCGGTTCAGTCGCACCAGCGAAGACCTTCGCCAGCGCGTCGTAAACCTCCTCGGGGCACAGGAATGCCTGGCGCCCCCCCTCCCGGTGCTCGGCGAGGAAAGACGCCCCGCCGCGGTGCTCCACCCGGTAGGTCTTTGGCTGGTTGCGCGGGTGAACGCCCGAAACCTTTATCCAGCGCGGCTCCGGACCGCCGGTGGATTCAGTGCCTTTGAACTCCTGATCCAACTGCTCCAGCAGGTCTAAAGCCTCAGCCACCTGCGCTATCCGATACTGACCCGGCAGGCTTTTCACGTTTTCATCTCTTATCCGGCGCGCTGTGGCGCCTGCGGGCGGGAGTCGAACGTCAGCACGGTCATGCCGATCCTGATGCTCGGCTACCTGCTGGCCTGCTTCAAACTGAACGAAAAGCGGTCGAGACGCCCTGCGTCCACGATCTTGATACAGATCCCACCGCCAAAAACGCTGCCCATGATGCTCAAAGGGTTCACGTACCTGATGGAGAAGAACGGGGCATCCGCTTTGAAGGCGCCGACCGATGCCGATCGACAACGGTTCGGATTCAATGAGTCGGACTGGGGGGAATTCGTCAGGCGGCTGGGTTTCGGAGATGGTGACGGCGAAGCCAGCAGCGGAGCCTCGCTCCGAAGTTCGGCGCCCCCGTTGATCAAAGAAGCTGCGCAGGAACCTGCGCTGGATCGGGCAGCGCTTTCAGTCCCAGCTGGAGAAGGTGAGCGTTCGCCGGATCACCGAAGGTCCAGACTACCTTGCCCGCATGCTGCGCCTCGCGGCACAACTGCTCCAGGCGACCACCGGGATGGGCGTAGATGACGATGAATCTGGAAGCGATGCTCATGACACATCGATTACGCCGCTCTGCTGTTGCGGCCGTGACCCGTCTGCACTCGCCCGCGAATGGCGAAACCACCAGGAGCCGACCATCCGCAATCACCTTCTTCCACGCAGCGGGCAGGCGCGGATTGGCCAGACCCCGCGCAAGGCAAACGATGACCGGCTGTTCGCCCCGCAGCAGCAGGGTGAGGCATTCCTTCTCCATCGGAGAATGAAAGCCGCCGATCACCGTGATCCCGTTGTCGCGAAGTGATCGGGCCAGGTCGTAGGTCTTGAGAATCAGGTCGCCCGGGCACTTCACGGAACAGAATAATGCCACATGCTTCAGGCGAAGCAGATCCCTTGAGAGTACCGAGTTTCAGCCTATCGATTGGCCCCCGGTTCCGCGATCTGCATAGTCAGTTTTGATCGTTCGATGTCCAGGTCGATCCATTGGTCGATCAGACGTTTGAATCGTTTGTGGTTCGCGATCTGCCGGCGGATCTCCGGTACCCATTCTTCGCGGACGTATTCCGTCCGACTCTTCATCTGGCGCGTGTAGCTGATCTGCCAATAACCCCCGGTTTCATTCTTGCGATCCTTGTACTGTCGGGTCAGTGAGCCCGGCCGCATCGGGCCGACGTGGCTCAGGGCCGCCTTGATTCGCTCAATCCGTTGCTCGATCTGCCGAATCCGTTTCTCGCTCATGGGGCCTCATGCCTCAGGAAGCCGGTGGTCGGCGGACCTCACCAGCGGAGACATGGCCGGACCAACGCCGCGGAGAACGAAATAACACGCACCAGCAGGCCCGGGGCGACTCACAGCTGCGGTGGTTTATGCAGCTGGAGGGCAAACCAAGCACTACTGGCTGGGTTTCAGGCGCCTCCGAGTGGCTGGTTTTGGGCGCCTCGCGACACTTTGGCGTCCGAACTGACGGTCGATCGCCACTGGCCCTCATCGAAGGAATCCAAAAAAGCAAAACAAATCTCTTGACGGGCCGGAGGTTCTGCATTATCTACTTGGCGATAGATATCTTGTTTTCGCGGCGTCCCGGGTCGGCATTGCGCAGCATTCACCTTCCCCAGGTCGCCACGTCGCAGATCCTGTTGGCTGCTCGAACGAGGACGAAAGACGATGAATCCCATTCCAGTCGCCTGGTGTCTCCGCCGCAGGGTTCTGACTCGCGTTCTGGCGGTCGGGCTCCTGTCTTTCGCCACCTTGCCCTCGTGTGCCTCCGAAACGCGCTCACCTGATCCTGGAACCGTGAACGCTGAGCCTCGCGTGGAACAGCCACCTCCCGTGGCGAACCGGAGCAAGCCTGAACCAGTTACAGTCCCGCTGGAGCCGCTCGCCGCCGCCTCGCCTGCCCAGGTTCCTGCGCCACCGCCACAACCTCAGGAGCACCCGGCTCCGCCCGAACCCCAGGTCGCCAGCAGCCGGCCTCACGCGGATCATGTCGCTGTTGCCGAGGAGGATCCGGCTCCGCTCGAACCCCCGGCCGCCGTGGATGATCCCGTGGTCGCCCGCGGCCGTGCTCTGTTCGCCAAGCACTGCACCATCTGTCACGGGGAGCAGGGGGACGGGCAGGGCAAATTCGCCTACCTCCTGAATCCACGCCCCCGCAACTTCAAGAACGAGCCCTTCAAGCTGGCCACCACGACGAATCGGGTGCCGTCGGACGCAGACCTCATGCGGACGATCAGTCGTGGGATGCCCGGCTCGGCGATGCCGCCTTGGGGGCATCTGCCCAAGGCCGATCTCGAGGCTTTGGTCCAGTTCGTGCGGCAGATCGGTCTCGAGGCCACCCGCGCCGAGCTTCGCCAGGCGGTCGCGGCCGGAGAGTTGGAGGAGTCGGATCTTCCCGAGCAGATCGCGCGTCGCCACCAGCCCGGCCCGTCGCTGGCCGTGCCGGTAGAACCGCCCTTTGACGACTTGAGGTGGTTCCGCGGCAAGCGGCTTTACCTCGAGGGGTGTGCCTCCTGTCATGGCGCCGACGGGCACCCGGTTCCCGAGGCGGTCAAGTTCGATGAGCAGGGGTATCCAGTCCCGCCGCGATCCTTCGTCAACGGCATCTTCAAGGGCGGCAGTGAGGGGCACCAGCTGTACGCCCGGATCGTCAAGGGACTTCCCGGCACGCCGATGCCGGCGAGCGAGGGGGCCTACTCGGAGGACGAGGTGTGGGATCTCATTCACTATGTCCAATCCATGGCTCGGAAGGGCGCTCAGGAACGGGCCCAACTCCAGATGAGCGCGTTCGTAGCACCGAATGTTCGCGGTCCGCTGCCGGAGGGGCCCGCGGACCCGGGTTGGGACCAGGCCCGTCCCGTGTTCGTGGCTTTGACGCCTCTCTGGTGGACCGAGGATCGCATCGAAGGGCTGACCGTGCAGGCGTTACACAACGACGAAGAGCTGGCCATCAGGATGTCGTGGATTGATGCGACTGAGGATACCCGCGCCGTCAGGCAGCACGAGTTTCGCGACGGTGTGGCCATCCAGTTTTCCCTCTCCGCGGACCCGCCGTTCTACATGGGCAGCGCGGGGGACCACGGCGGCGTGAACATCTGGTATTGGAAGGCAGATCGCGAACAGGATCTGGCCAAGGGATACCAGGACATCGACCAGGCGTTCCCCAA
This sequence comes from uncultured Planctomycetales bacterium, assembly GCA_964455315.1. Taxonomy (GTDB): domain Bacteria; phylum Planctomycetota; class Phycisphaerae; order UBA1845; family PWPN01; genus CAYVVX01. Next base: position 3,735 of record CAYVVX010000476.1, read on the forward strand.
CCGTGCCGTGGACGGCTACCCGCCCGATCCGGCCGGCTACGCGAACGCCGCGCAGATGCTGGAAGCCAAAGCCCAGGGCGCGCCCCAGGCCTATCTCACTTACATGACCGCCTGGGCCGCGGGAAACCTGGTCGCCAACCAGCAGCTCGAGACACCCGTGGAATGCCTGGTGGCCCGCGGTCCGGGCACCCTGTCGGCCAAGCCCGCGAACATGCAGCTCGTCCAGGGGCAGGCGGTCTTCGCGCGCGGCGTGTGGACGGTGCAATTGCAGCGGGCCATGACCTTCTCCGACGCATCGGGCCACGACACGAGCGATGAGCGGACTTTCAAGCCCGGCGATTATCTCCCCGTTTCCTTCGCCATCTGGAACGGCAGCGCAGGAGATCGAGACGGCAAGAAGAACATCAGCATCTGGCAGAAGCTGGTGATTGAGTAGGAACATTCCTTCGCACGATACGCGGTACCGCAGGGGCCGCGATGATCGAGCATATCGAGCGGATCGAGGGAGCCAGGCATCATGTCGCCCAAACACGTCGTCCCCACGCGTCGGGATTTCATCAAGCTCAGTGGACTCATGGCGGGTGGCGCGGCGAGCGTCGGCTGGCCCCTCAAATCACTGGCCTTTCGTCCGGACATCCAGAATCCGCTGGCCTTCTATCCGGCCCGCGACTGGGAAAAGGTTTACCGCGACCAATACCGCTACGACGCGACGTTCAGCTGGGTGTGCTCGCCGAACGACACTCATGCCTGTCGATGCAAGGCGTACACGCGCAACGGCGTCATCACCCGCATGGGCGCGCAGTACGACTATCAGACCTACGGAGATATGCAGGGCAACAAGGCCACGGCGAACTGGAATCCGCGGCAGTGCGCCAAGGGATACACCTTTCACCGCATCGTCTACGGTCCTTACCGGCTCCGCCACCCGATCATCCGCAAGGGTTGGAAAGCCTGGGCCGACGATGGATTTCCTGGCCTCGACGCCGCCAACCGCACGAAGTACAAGTTCGACGCGCGCGGCGCCGACACCTTCGCCAAGGTCTCGTGGGACGAGGCGTTCCAGTACGCCGCACGAGGGCTCATGGCCGTTGC
>CAYVVX010000477.1:0-4817 GCA_964455315.1 uncultured Planctomycetales bacterium
GGGCGACCGCCGCCGCCCGATCAGGACCGGGAGCATTCCGGGGCGAGCTGGGCGTTGCCGGCACCGCTCATACAGCGCTGGAAGCGGGCGTAGTCGTCCAGGTCGACGTCGTTGTCCAGGTCGAAGTCGCCGGTCGGCGGCTTCTGGGTCACGGTGATGTAGTTGGTACGGGTTTTCGTGTTGTTGCCGCCGGGCCCGCTGACGGTCAGCGACACCGTGTACACGCCCGGCGTGGTGTAGGTGTGCGACGGGCTGGTCTGCGTCGAGGTGCCGCCGCCGCCGAAGTTCCACGAGCGCGAGTTGATCGTGCCGCTCGACGCATCGGTGAAATTCACGGTCAGCGGGCGGTCGCCGGAGGTGGGGCTGCCGGTGAAGTCGGCCACCGGCGGCGTGTTGGTGTCCCAGCGGTAGTTGCCGGCCACGGCGGCGTCGAGATCGCTGAGGATCTGGTTCTTGTAGGGATTGCTGCCGCCGTCGATGTTCCACGGGTCGCAGCTCGCACACCAGCGGTACATGTTCACGCAGCGGAACTTGGGCTTGCCGGTGGCCGGCGCGGTGATGGTGTTCCAGCGGTTGATCTCCGCGTAGATCTCCTGCATCCAGCCTGGTTCATAGTGCGCCGAGGGGTTCTCGATGTGCCCGCCCTTCCAGTAGTAGTTGCCGTTGCACTCGGTGGCATACAGCGGCAGGTACCACATGCTGGAAGGGATGCCGAAGTCGATCCAGTCCTTGTACACGTAGAAGCTGAAGGAGAGAAGCTGCCCGTTCACGTTCTGCCGCTGGGTGTTGTGGATGTCCTCGTAACGGTAGCCACGGCTGTTGATGTGCAACGCGATGCCGTCGGGACCGGTGCCGTGCGGACCCGGGGTGCTGTTTTTGATCGCGGTCAGCATCTGGTTCAGGTAGGTGACCCAGTTGAGGTTCTGCCCGTCATGCTGGGCGGTGCCGCCGTACGGCCCGGCCCAGGGGGCCATGGGCATGCTCAGCACCTTGTGCGTCGGGCGCACGGCCTTGATTGCGTCGTAGCACAGCCGGAAGCACTGGGCCACCTGCTGCGGCGAGACGTAGGTCCGATAGCCGTTGACCTCGGGCCACTCGGAGGCGAGGTTCATCTCGTTGCCGATGTGCCACACGGTGCAGCCCTGGCTGTTGGCCACGAAGTTGGCGCAGCGCTGGGCGAAGTCGGCGTAATACTGCGGCGGCGGCAGCGAGCCGGCGGTGCCGTAGCCGTGGTTGAGCCGGCCGATCACGGCGTGGCCGGCGTTGCTGATGAAGCGGAAGTCGACGCCGCCGTTGTCGCCGGGGTTCCGGCCGATGGCGACGGTGGCGGTGACCCAGCCCTTGGCCCCGCCGTTGTTGATGCGGTTGAGGTACTCGAACTGCCCGGTGTCATGGTCGTGGATGCCGTAGAGCCAGGGGGATTCCTGGGCCTGGGCGTGCGGGAGGCACCAGAGGAGGCAGCAGACGGCGAGGCTCAGCGCGCGACACAACTTATCGGACATGGGCACACCCGGGCGCTTGGGACAGTTCTCCAGACTCTACCCATGAGTATAGCGAGCCGGGCCGAGGGTCTCCAGCGCGAACGGGGTGGAGCCCCTCGTTCTCACGCCAGATGGTGGGCACAGCCCACCCTGCCGGTCTCCAGAGGGAACTGGGTCAGGCCCGCCCTGCCGGGCCTAGCGCAGGCGGAGATCCTGGTAGGCCACGAGGGTGCCGTCGTGCCTGTTGCCGGGTTTCGCTTCGGAGGGGGCGTCCATCCGGTCGCCGATGAATCGCCGCTGGATGATGGCCCCGGACCGGTCGGTGACCAGGAACTCGATGGGATGCACGAAGACGATGGGGACGTTGTTTTCGACGGACCGTGCCTGCAAATGGAAGTCGTTCTTGATCGGGCCCCACATGCCGCCGGACGGGCAGAGGATCAGGTCGACCTTCTGATCGCCGAGCCGCTTGATCAGGTGCGGCTCGCGGCGATCGGCGCAGATCATGAGCCCGATCCGCCCGAACTCGGTTTCAAAGACGGGGCTGGCGGTGCCGGCACAGTTGCGCGGGGACTCGTGCCCCAGGCTCTGCTTGTGGTACTTGCCGAGGAGCCGGCCGTCGGGGGTGATGTAGACGGCGGTGTTGAAGGTCTCGTCCCCGTCGCGCTCGACCATGCCGGCGACCAGGTGGATGTTCAGCTCGTCGGCCAGCGCGGCGATCTTCTTGAAGCAGGGTCCGTCGGGGATGGGCTCGGCGATCTCCCGCCAGCGCTCCAGGGGGATCTTCTTGTCACGGATCGCGTAACCATCCAGGAAGCACTCGGTGGTGACGACGATATCGGCGCCCCCGCGGGCGGCCTCACGGATGAGCGGCTCGACGCGGGCGTAGTTGGCCTCCTTGTCGCCGAGGACCCACTTGAGCACGATCCCGGCGACGCGAACCTCGCCGGGTTTCTTCGCGGGCACAGCGCCGGCGGGCTGGGTGGCGGCGTCCCGGTCCGGTTCCGCCGGCTGCGCATCATCGGCCCGGCCGGCGCGAAGCATGGCGGGCGAAACAAGGGCGGCGGCGAGAATCAACACGGATAGGGTGAGCCTGGCGGCACGCATGGTTATCCCTCCGGCTGGAACTCCAGGACATTGTTCAATTCATAGATTTCGTCGATGGCACCACCCGCGTCAACACGCACGCGGAATATCTGGCCGCCGGCGTTGCCGGCCCGTGGCACCACGATCGAGCGGATGGCGGGCTCGAACCGTTTGATAGCATCGAGCCTTGCGACCCTGATCCGTCCCAGGGGCTGCGGGTCAAGGGCACCGCCGGCTTCCACGACGACTTCGAACGGCCCGGTTGAAGTCGCCCTGCCACACGAGCTTCCAGTCACCGTCGGCGGCGAAGCCGGTCACGCCGAACAAGGCCAGCACCGTGATGCACCTGGGCCAATACTGCCTCATGACTCACCTCCGCGCAGCCTCTCCACCGCCCGCAGGAATGCGGCCATGCGATCCGGGTCGGGCGGCGCGTGCCAGCGGCCCTCCTGCTTGATGTACGACCCGACGATGAACACGTCGGCCGCGTCCCAGTAGTGCTCCAGGTTCTCCGGCGTCAGCCCGGAGCCGACCGCGACAGGCAGTTCCACCGCGGCGCTCGCTTCGCGGACATCGTCGACGCCGGCCGGCCGGCCCGTCGCGGTGCCGGTGACGATGACGCCGTCGGCACCGCTGAACGCCGCCGCCCGGGCCGCCTCGGCAAGACCAATGTCCGCGGTGATGGCGTGACTGGCGTGCTTCTTCCTGATGTCCGCGAAGATGCGCACGTGGTCCGCACCGATCGCCCGGCGGTAGCGCAACAGCGGCCCCGCGTCGGCGTCGGCCATCAGCCCCTCGTCGGCCACGTGGGCGAAGGTGAAGTTTTCCGCCCGGATGAACGTCGCCCCCGCAATGCCGGCGACCGACAGCGCCTCGCGGTTCGCCCCGGCGAGGATCTGCACGCCCAGCGGGATGTCCACCGCCGCGCGCACCGCGGCGACCACCGCGGCCATGCCCGCGACGATCTCCGGGCCGACCGACTGCCGCAGGTAGGGCCGGTCGTGCATGTTCTCGACGATCAGCGCGTCGAAGCCGGCGCCGGCCAGGAGCTTCGCCTCCTCCGCCGCCCGGGCGGCCAGCACGTCCACCGGCTCACCGCCGTACGGCGTGCCCGGCAGGGCCCCGACGTGGACCATGCCCACCACGGCCTTGCGAACGCCGAAAAGCTCCTCGACCTGGGAGAAAAACGCCATGCCGTCTTGTACCGCGCGGGGGGGTGTTTGCCTACCGGCTTCGTTGACACCCTCGCGCCCGGGCCGCTACGGTTGCCCGGACGAGGGATCGGCGGCCGGGAGGGGTAAGGGAGAGCAGAATGTCTGAAACCTGTTTGCCATCTGTGCGCTGTGTTCGCCGTTCTCCATCGGCGGCCATGGTGCTGGCCTGGGTCTTCGCCGGGCAATGCTGCGGATGCCTGGGGATTACCCGGCAGGAGGTCGCGGTCAAGAACGCCTTCATCATGTACCAGCAAAACGCCGACACACTCGATCCCCCCGGGGCGGACCAGCAGAGGTCGATAGATTCAGGGATCGGCCGCGCGAAGTTCGTCAGCACCCTGTTGCCCTACGTGACCACGAAGTACCGGCGCGAAGCGCTGTACGCCATCGCCTGGTTCGGCGGCCCGGAAGAGACGGAGGTGTTGATGAACGCACTGGCGGATGACGACGCCGAAGTGCGCCGGATCGCCCTGCGCGGGCTGGAGAACGTGACGCAGCAGCGGTTTGCCACCCCGGAGGAGGCTCTCGCGTGGCGGAAAGCACGCGGACGATGAACTTCCGCTCGCCGTCGGGATGGGCATCCTCCATCTCGAATCACCCGAACGTCAAAACCCCCGCCAACGCTCGATCCGCTCCAGCGCGGTGTGCACCTGCTCCGGCAGCGGCTCGGTCAGCCGCATCGCACAGGTCTTTGCGGGTGCTGCCTCCATGCGAACCCTTGCGGCGATCGATTCAACTGCTCATCTGCACAAGCCTGGCCGCGTCATCCCCGCCGAGCCGGCCCGCTCGCGCCAGCAGATCGCCCAGCGTGAATCGGCTGCGCACGAGATGGCCGAAGCGAACGGCCATGATGCCGGAGTCGGTGGAGACGGACTGGTCCAGCCCTTCAAACGTCCGCGGTGCGTTCACGGCCACGAGCGCCCTTTCGATCTCCTCAAGCGGGCGGATCCAGCGGCGCAGCGGCGCGTCCCACTCACCGCGCCGGTAACCGTCGGCGAACCGCTGACGCCGGCTGAGCCCGCGCTGCCAGAGCGAC
>CAYVVX010000478.1:0-1918 GCA_964455315.1 uncultured Planctomycetales bacterium
ACATTGGTGGAGCCGCCCGACTGGGTGATGGCCACCCCGACCGTGTCGTTGTCGGTTATGCTGGCCGTGACGCTCACCACTGCGATCCCGTTGTAGTCGGGGTCGGCGCTGGCGGCGGTGTGGGTAATGGTCGAGGTGTGCGCCCCCTCGGCGATGGCATCATCCACCGCCGTGACCGTCACCGTCTGAGCCACGTTCCAGTTGCCCGGAGTGAAGATGAGCGTGATCAGCGTCCCGGCACCCGCCCCCAGGTCCGTCTGGACGTCGGGGCGCACCGTGACGGTTACATTCGCCGTGGGCGGCGAATCAAGCACGACGGTGTACGTATCCGAGGTCGGTCCGATCTCGCTCACACTGGTGGATCCGCCCGACTCCACGATGCGCACGCCAATCGAGTCGTTGTCGGTGATCTGCACCACCACATTGGGGATTGCGATCCCGTTGTAGCCGGCGTCGCCGCTCGCGGCCGAATGCGTGATGGTTGAGGTGTGCGGCCCTTCAGAAAACACATCATCCACGGCGGTGACGTTGATCTGCCTGGCCACGTTCCAGTTCGCCGTTGTGAAGGTGATAGCCACCGCCGTCCCAGGGCCCGAACCCAGGTTGAGTTGGCCGTCGATACTCACAGTGATGGTGACGTTCGCGGCGGGCTGCTTGTCGAGCACGATCGTGTAGCTGTCCGTCGTTGGTCCCGCCTCGCTCACGTCAGTCGATCCGGCAGACTGCGCAATGGTCACGCCGGCAGCATCGTTGTCAATGATGTTCGCCACCACGTTGGCAATGGCGATCCCGTTGTAGGTGGGGTCGGCACTGGCGGTACTGTGAGTGATGGTCGAGGTGTGCGGCCCCTCCGCGGTGACATCGTTCACCGCCGTTACCACGACCAGGCGGGGAAAGCTCCAGCTCCCCGGCGTGAAGCTCACCGTGTTGGGGGCTCCGGCTCCCATCCCGACGTCGGTCTGGGCGTCAGGCTGAATGGTGATGGTCACGTTCGCCGTGGGCCGCGACGTGAGCACGATTTCATAACTGTCGCTGGTCGGCCCGGCCTCCATCACGGTGGTCGAGCCGCCGGATTCGACGATGGTCACTCCCGCCGCATCGTTGTCGGTGATCTGGGCAATCACGCTGACGATGGCGATGCCATCGTAGTCGGGGTCGCCGCTGGTGGCCGCGTGGGTGATGGTGGAGGTGTGACTGCCTTCAACGACAACGTCGTCGACCGCCGTTACCGACACCGACTGCTCCACGTTCCAGTTCGCGGCGGTGAACTCAAGCAGCAGCGCTGCCCCCGCACCCGCCCCCAGGTCGGTCTGGGCGTCGGGCTGGACCAGGATCTCCACGTCCGCGGCCGGCAAGGTGTCGAGAACAATCGTGTAGGTATCCGAGGTCGGCCCGGCTTCATTCAGCAGGGTGGCTCCCCCCGACTCGGTCACGCTGACGCCGGCGGCATGAACGCGCGCCGATATCCCCGCCAGTACCGGAACGAGCGCGGTCACGACCACGATCCGCGAGACGAGACGGGAACACCGCACGGCGATCCGGCCAACGACAGGGCCCGTCGGCGGCTCTTGTGAAGCCGCCGCTCCGCGGCTGCATCGCGCTATGGTGTACGACAAACCCATTCCATTCCCGGGAGAACGAGTCACTGAATCAGAATCAAGGTGGATGACTTGCGACTTCAGAGATCCTCGAGCTCATGCCGATTCATTGGACTACTGGACGCCCTGCGGAGCCATCGACCGCATCCGCGTCTGCCGACCTTCGACAGGAACCGCCAGGCGCCCGGGATCGAGAGTTTCACGGTCCAGAGGAAGGCAACGGCAGCCTATCCGCCGCTGTGAGATGTGTGTCGGGCCGCCAAAACAAGTCCGAAACCGTTCTCACTTGTCAGCCCAGAACTCGGCCGAGCATCCAGTCT
>CAYVVX010000478.1:1928-4805 GCA_964455315.1 uncultured Planctomycetales bacterium
AGTCTCTCGGTTTCCTTATATTTATCGTCCTTCAGTCAGACCAATGTGAAATGGGCGCGCGGGAATCCGACACACCCTGGGGTGGTGCGGCGCCTTTTCCATATAGGCTGGAAATCAGCCGAATCGGCTGCAAGCGGCTGACAGTACAGCTTGATGAGGTCTGGCAGAATCGACAGGTGCGGTCATGCCCCGCCTCGGGCGTCGCGGATCGCGCGGTCCCAGCTCATGACCCTCACGGCCAACTGTTCGACCAGCTTCGGATGCCTGCTCGCGAGATTCTTCGACTCGCGGGGATCATCCGCCAGGTTGAACAGCTCAGGTTTCGAGCCGTCGCGGAAGATCAGCAGTTTCCAGTCGCCGTCACGGATCGCCAGGTCAGGCCAGGTATTATCGGGCCCGGGGCGATCGGGCGGCCGCACCCACATGATCGGCTGGTCCCGAACGGGGGAAGCGCGGCCGGCCAGCGCGTCAGCCATGTTCAGCCCGTCAAACGCAACGCCCGCGGGAGCCGGCACGTTCGCCAGCGTTAGCAGCGAAGGCACCAGGTCCATTCCGGCCAGAACGGTCCGCTCGTTCTGCGAACCGATGATCGAAGCGGGCATGTGGGCGTACCAGACGATCAACGGACTGCGAATACCCCCTTCATACAGCAGGCCCTTCTTGCCGCGCAACGCTCCCGATGAACCGAAACCCGACTCCGGCCCGTTGTCGCTGGCCAGGAGAACAATCGTGTTGTCACGAAGCGCGGGCACCGAGCGGATATGCGCGAAGATCCGGCCGAGCTGCCGGTCCATCTCCTTCATGACCCCGAGATAGTTCGACTCGCGCGAGCCGTCTCCACGCAGGGCGGGCGGAGCCTCGACGGGTCCATGGACATCATCCAGCCAGAGATTAACGTAAAAAGGCCGGCCATCCGCGACGGCCTTGCGGATCTCCCCGATCGCCCGGTCGACGAAGGCCTCCGTGACCTTGTGCCGCGGGATCCAGTGAATCGAGCCCCCTCCGAACTCGGCACTCATCTGCGTGGGCGAATGACGGACGGGCTGCCCATCGCCGCGTGGCTCGAACCGGGGGAGAATGCGTTCACCGAGTCCTTCGAAGTTGGTGAGTGACGCCGCGAAACCGTATTCGGTGATCAACGGTGCATCGTTCACGTCACGCTGGCCGCCCATGTGCCACTTCCCGACGTGTGCGGTGTGGTAGCCGGCTCGGGCGAGAAACCTGGCCAGGCTCGGCGCTTCCAGGGACAGCCAGTCGGCGATTCCCCGCCTGTGATTCTCATCGCGCGTGGCCAGGTAGGAGGTGATTCGCCATCGGTTGGGATACTGACCGGTGGTCAGCGCCACGCGGGACGGGCTGCAGATCGGCGAGTTCACGTAGAACTGCGTGAAGCGGATACCCTCGCCGGCCAGCCGGTCGATCTCCGGTGTATCGACCCGTGTGCCACCGTAGCAGCCCAGGTCGCGATAGCCCATGTCGTCGATCAGCACGAAAAGGATGCTTGGGCGCCGTGACGGCTCGGCGGCCGGCGCGTGCCCGGCAAGCAGGACGCAGACCAGCCAGATCAGCGGGTTTGTGCATACCATTCGCATGAAGCCGGTCCTCTCGCGTTGCTCTGAGATCATGCCACCAATGGACGGGCGCGTTGATCCGTATTATCTTGCGCAATCGCTGCGGGACTTCAAGCCACGAACAGAGAGACTCGACTCATGTGGAATGCGCTGATCGTCACCGGCATGAGCCTGACCATGTCAACCGCAGCGCTCAGCGCTGCTTCGACGGATGTCGGACCAGCCTCCCGGAACAGGCCCAACATCGTGCTGGTCATGAGCGATGACATGGGCTACTCGGACATCGGCTGCTACGGCGGCGAGATACAGACGCCAACCCTGGACCGATTGGCTGCGGGTGGCCTGCGGTTCTCTCAGTTCTACAACATGGCCCGCTGCTGCCCGACCCGGGCGTCGCTCCTGACCGGTCTTCATCCTCATCAGGCCGGCATGGGGCACATGACCGGGGCACCCAAGAATCGGCCGGAACCCTGGCAAGGGTACCTGTCCACCCATGCGGTCACGATCGGAGAAGTCCTCCGCGCAGCGGGATACGCGACGTACATGTGCGGCAAATGGCATGTCGGACGGATGGCGGACCGCGGCCAGCCGGACACGTGGCCCCTGCAGCGGGGCTTTGACCGGTTTTACGGCACCATCACCGGAGCCGGCAGCTTCTACGACCCGGTCACCCTGACCCGCGACAACACCATGATCACGCCGGAGAACGATCCCGAATACCACCCGGGCAGCTTCTACTACACCGATGCGATCAGCGACAACGCCGTGAGGTACATCGCCGACCATGTCGGCCAACACGGGAGGCAGCCGTTCTTCCTTTACGTCGCCTACACGGCCGCACACTGGCCGATGCATGCCCCCGCCGAATCCATCGCGAAGTACGCCGGACGATATGACCGGGGATACGAGCCTGTTCGCCAGGCCCGCCTGGAACGACTCAGGACGCTGGGTCTGATCCAGCCCGATTGGGCTCTGGCACCCCAGTTCGGCGACTGGAGCGGGGTCGAAAACAAGGCCTGGGAGGCGCGCTGCATGGAGGTCTATGCGGCCATGATCGATCGCATGGACGACGGGCTGGGGCGGATCACCGCCGAACTGGAAAAGCATGCGCTGACCGAGAATACGCTCATTCTCTTCCTGCAGGACAACGGCGGCTGCGCCGAGCCCATGGGCCGGGCGGATCTGCCCGAGTGGCATCTGAAGAATCTCCGGCCGATGAGCCGCGACGATCTCCAGACCCGGATCTGGCCGCCCATGCAGACGCGCGACGGGCGCCCGGTGCTCGGCGGCCCTGATGTCCTGCCCG